>DUHF01000060.1 GCA_013331015.1 Methanoregula sp. | reverse complement strand
AAGTCCGCATCCAGCACTCGAACTTCCTTGAGTGGATCATCATTGTCCTGATTGCCATGGAGTTCATCTTCGCCATCTGGGGAGCATTTGGCGGATACTAGGCCCGGTGCCGCCCGCCCGGCCCTGCGATTCTCCCCCCCCATACGGACTACTCTGCCGATACAACCTTTGAACCCCGGGAATCCTCCCATTGAACCGTTGACATCTGTCCAATATATACCCCGTATGGCTCCTGATTCTGTAAAGAGATCCCCCGTATGAGATCCGGTCGGCTGCCGCTGTCCTGATGCTTATTTGGCGGGGATGACAGGGACGGGAACTAAATGGCTGAAGTTATCGTATATTCTCAGGAAAAACACCCGCAGTGCGAAGAACTCAAGGGAGCCCTCCGTGAACAGGGTGTTTCGTATCGTGAGATAAATATCCGGAACCCGGAAGCGGTCGTTGCGCTCATGGAACAGGGCTGCAATGCTCTTGAACCCCCGGTTATCAGCATAGGAAGCGGGAATTGTATCCATGATGTCCTGACCAACGACGACCTTTTCTGGGACGGCGCACTTATCCGCGAAGCAGTTCTTGACCTTGCGGGCAAGACGTCGTCTCCAATGTCCTGATCATTCTTTTTTTATCCGGAACGGAAGCCGGTAACCCCTGTTCCTATTTTTAGCAAATCCCGTTAAGCGTTCACTTTCTCCCTGCACGGTTCCGGGTATAAATGAACGGTTGCTGAACCGTTCTTACAAGGAAATGATCGGCAAGAGCGCATATCTCCGGCAACTCACGGCCTCCACAATGCCCATGCAGTCCGTATCCATGGACCGGGAGCTTGACGGCAGTTCGCCCCCGTCGGTCTTTATCGGGAGCTGGAACTACCCAAAAGTCTATGCCGGCCCGCTCGTCACCCCCCTGCATGGGGATACTGCGATCATGGACACTCCCGAGAGATGGATTACTGAGAAGAAGACGCAGGAAGAGATCATCGGGTACCGCCTCGGTCTTGTCCGGGGCAAGCGGATGGTCGATGCTGCCGATCTCACCACGCGTTTTGTCGAGCAGCTCCAGGAGATCTCCCTCTCTGCTACTTCGGTCGAGAGCGAGGTGGCGTTTTGCAGCACTCCGTCCGGCACCACCTTTTCCGAAGAACACACGCCGTTTGGCCCCAGTGCAGAGATCGAGCGGTTCGAGACTGCGGGGGGACGGTGGCACAAGAACCTCGAGTCTGTCTTCTACGACACCGATCTCCCTGCTGCTGATGCGGTCATGGANNGGGGTGTCCCGTTCTCGAACATCCAGAAAGCCTTATCCGTGGGAACAATGGGCCGGAGCAAAGGCCGGCACCTTGTCCCTACCCGCTGGTCGATCACTGCCTGCGACTCCACCATCGCGGACCGGCTCCTCACAGAAGTCAAGAAGAATTCGGTGATCGATACCTGGCGGGTGCACGAGTTCTCAAGCCTTCACAATAATTATGCCGTCCTCCTGATGCCGACCGGGTGGCAGTATGAATGGTCGGAAGCCTTCCTCCGGGTACTTGGAAACGAGGAACTCGTCTTCTCGGACCATGAAGGCCACAAGAAAAAGACGGAATATTCCCCGCTCGGCGGCTGCTACTATTCCTGCAAGATGGCGGTGCTGGAAGCGCTTGCCAAAAAAGGGGAGCAGGCAGGGGCGATCATCCTCCGGGAAGCCCACAAGGGCTACGTCCCGATGGGGGTCTTCAATGTCCGGGAGAATGTGAGGAACGCCATGAGCCAGCCGGTAACGGAGTTCGAGGACATTAGGTCTGCCCTGATCCACATCGGGGATACCTTTATCCTCCCCGTCAAACGGTTCATTGAAGAAGGCGACCTCCTCCGGACCATGATCCGCGAGCGGCAGTGCACCCTCTCGGATTTTTCCACGCAGGGGGTCATGGGATGATGTGTGACGCATGTTCCCCGCCAGAACCTTCGGTGCTTCCGGTAGTGCAGGACAAACCCTCCGATCCGATCATCCTTCATGTGGACATGGACAGTTTCTATGCTTCCGTTGAGGTGCAGAGGCATCCGGAACTCCTTGGAAAACCCCTTGTTGTCGGAGCTGACCCCAAGGGTGGCCAGGGTCGTGGTGTTGCCTGTACCTGTTCCTACGAAGCCCGGGCATTTGGCATCAGGTCCGCTATGCCGGTCTCACAGGCCTATGTTCTCTGCCCGCATGCGGTCTTCCTCCCCCCGGATTTCGAGTATTATAGCCAAATCTCTGGGAGTATCATGGACCTCTTCCGGTCTTTTGGGTTCCGGTTCCTGCAGGTGAGCATCGATGAGGCATACCTTGACTGCACCCCCCTGGGCTCGTTTAAGGCCGCGGAATTGCTGGCCCGGCAGATGCAGGAGCAGGTCCGGGACCGGTTCGGCCTGGGCTGTTCGATCGGGATTGCGTCGGGAAAGACCGTTGCAAAGATCGCCTCCGACTACCACAAGCCCGGTGGGCTGACCGTGGTGAAACCCGGAACCGTCCGTGCCTTCCTCGCCCCCCTGCCCGTGAAGAAGATCCCGGGCATTGGCAAGAAAGCTGAAGCTTTGCTCCTTGAACTGGGTATCCGGACCACTGGCGAGCTTGCCGCAACCGATATCCAGGTGCTGCAGGGCCGGTTCGGGCGGGGGGCGGTATCTCTCCATGCACTGGCGCGAGGGTTGGATACTGCCGAACTTGAGGAGTATGACGGGATCAAATCCCTGTCCCGGGAGACCACCTTTGCCACAGATACAGACGATACAACACTCCTCGCCTCCAGCCTCGATACCCTCGCAAAGGCCGTCCAAAAAAACCTCAACGATGACCACCTCCTCTGCCGGACCGTCACGGTCAAGATCCGGTATCAGGGATTCGAGACCCGCACCCGGTCCCGCACCCTCCCCCACTCCACGGGGGATGCCGGGCCGTTACATGCCAGCTCGCGTGCCCTCCTACGGGAGATGTATGACGGGAGGAAGGTCCGGCTCATCGGTATCCGGCTCTCATCCATCGAGAAACCGGACCGGTGCCAGATGACTCTTGGTGTCTGATGGATATCATAAAGCAACACCCAGCGGGTGCCAGGGAACTCTCTGAAAGTTGATAACGCATGAAGCCGGATACTTGTCAACGTTTTGCTGCCAAAAGACACCACGATCTGCGGCTGAACGGGATGCTCCAGAGGTGACAAAACGTATGCAGCGGCTCCGTTTTAAAAAAATTGATGCATTTGTATGTGCTCGGTCAAGCGGAAATCCTGCAGGGTGCATATACCTTGACAGTACGGAGATGCTGTCCCCGGAACAGATGCAGCAGGTCGCCCGCGAGATGGCAGGGTGCGTCAGCGAGGTAGTATTCGTAAGCCGGGAGGATGATAATATCACTCTCCGGTTCTTTTCCGCGGAATGTGAAGTGGCGTTCTGCGGTCATGGCACCATTGCTGCCATGCACGACCTGATAAAAAACGATCCCGATCTCCTGCGAAAGCCCATCGTAAGCATCCAGATAGGGGACCAGCAGATCCTGATCCGGAACGATATCGCCGAAGAGGACGCGGTCTTTGTCAGCGCCCCGCTGCCCTTAACTTTGACCACCATACCCGATTCGGATGCTGTTGCAGCCGCCCTGAAACTCCCGCCCGGGGAGATTACCGATCCCGCCAAAATTTCAGTGGTCAGCGCCGGTCTCGTGACGCTGATTGTCCCCCTGCGATCGCTTGCTACCCTGCTTGCCACCCGCCCTGACTCCCAGCACCTCAAAGAATTCTGTATCCGCCACGGGATCGAGATCGTCCTCATCCATACAGATGAAGTTGCAACCGAAGGAGCCGCGTACCGCACCCGGGTCTTTGCCCCGGTATTCGGGTACCTTGAAGACCCGGCTACGGGATCCGGTAACGCTGCGTTCGGGTATCATCTCCTTGCCAATCGTTCCTGGGACGGAAAGACGATCCGTATTGAGCAGGGAAGGAGCCGCGAGAACCCCAATATCATCCGGCTCGCGAGCGACTCATCAGAACGACAGCGGACTGTCTATTTTGGCGGGAACGGGATTGTCCGGATTGAGGGCGAATACCTCCTCCAGTGAAAAGAAGCATCACTACGGTTTTTTGGCATGAGCTGCGAGCCATGCTCCGATATCTTCAGGCTCGACTGTGAAGGTTAAAATTCCCTCAGCCATTCGGGCTAAGTCCAGGGCATGTTCCCCCGGGATGCAATATCCCTCTCCGGCAAGGATTTGGGTGGCCAACTCCACAGCGGCCTTCTCGTTTCCCTCCCGGAACGCCGGATACGCAACGAGTGAGAACAGAGCAAGGGCTGTCCGTGATATGGGATCTGCGATGAGGTTTGCCCGGAAGACCAGCTGGTGAAGGTTTGGCTCGGAGATGATCCGGTCATCCCCCCCTTCACGAGCGATGATGGCGGCATGGAGCGCAACGATCTGTTCTACCGTGAGGTCCTGCATATGGATCATCGTTGGCGCCGGGATAATGCAAAGATTGCGGTTTTTTTAAGTTGGCCCCGCAACACCGCACAGCCGGGCAGGGTTTTTTCTCTGGTTATTTCAATAACTACCTTGATATTCCGGGCAGGAACACCCTGTACCAACCCTTTACCGGAGATGACGCATGCACCCGATGAACCTTGACCTCTTTGACAAGATGAACGACAAGGAGAAGCACCAGTATCTCGAGTTTCTGCTCTGGCATTACCGCGTGGTGGACGCGTTCTGGTTCATCAATATCACTGAAAAGTACGGCCAGCCGGTGGCAGAGCAGATGAACGAGCAGGTCTGGGGCAGAGTTGCCGGCATGGCTGCAAAGGATCTTGTCCGCAGGTTTGACATCAAGGAGAAAGGACTCACCGGGTTTGTTGAGGCCCTGCGCCATTTCCCGTGGGCGATGATTGTGGGATACACGATAATCGAGAATGAGAACGAAGTGATAATCGAAGTCCCCTCGTGCCCGACGCAGGTTGCCCGGCTTCGCCTTGGGGAAGGCGAGTATGTCTGCCGCGAGATGCACCGGGCCGAGTTTACTTCATTTGCCCGCGAGATCGATCTCAGGATAGTCGTGGAATGCGAGTTCGCCCCTCCGGATCCCCATCCCCCGGACATGTTCTGTCGGTGGCGCTTCACGCTCAGCGAATGAATGTATGTCTCTTTTTTTTGGCCGTCTGATATCTGAAAAATGAGCCTTTTGGTTTTTGGCGTGAAACGCATCAGGGCGATATAAACCGGCTGTATCAGCAGGTGTGCCAGACCTGCGGTGGATAAACCGTAAAAGAGCAGAAACGCCCTCCATATCTGTTACCGTGTGCGTGCCGGAAACGAGACCGTTTTCTTTTGCCTGTTTTGATTGACCGGTCCAGGCCCCGATTATGGTGCACCCAGACACGCTTTCGGAGAATAGCGGTGTGCCGGTACCTCAATCAGGATGTGTTGCCGCAGGGTTATCCCTGCGGAGTCCTGACAAGAAGCCTGCCCGGTTACTGGATGGTTAAGGAGCCCGCGCTCGTTACGGTCCCGCCATCAGCAGTCGTAACAGACAGGGAGCCGGGGCCAGCAACCATGCCCATGGGGAGTTTGATTGTACCCGTTATCATGGTCTGGTCGATCTCAATGATAGTAAGGGGTATCTCCTCTCCACCGGGTCCGGTTATCATCACCGATGTCCTTCCTGTTTCCTGGTATCCGGTCCCCTCAATGGTACAGGACTGTGCCTGGGTCTCATTGAGTTTCAGGACTGAAGGAGAAAATGCCGTCAGTGCCGGGGCCGGCCACGCCATAATGGTGACCTCGCCCGGCCTCCGTACAGTGATGCCCTCTGACGTGACAATAAACACGTCCCACGCGCCGGCCTCTGCGGTCGGAGGAATATCGATAGTTCCGGTAACTATCGTTGGCGAATCTGAAGACACCGTCGCAACCAGTTCATCCGGTCTGCCTTCCCTGATCAGGGAGATCCGGGGCATATCCTCCTGGCCAAACCCGGTCCCGGTCAGGGTGAATGAAAGCGTATCGTTCCGGTACACTGTTGTCGGGGTAAATGATGTAATCGACACGGCCGGTGATCCCCCGTTTGGCAGGAGGGGGGTCTCGCCTGCATCCGGTACATCGAATGCGTCTGGCATCAGGGCAAACCCTCCCTTCGATGTTGAGACCCTGATATCCCATGAACCTGCCGGGGCGTCAGACGGTACAATTACTGTCCCCGTGATCTGGGCCGGAGAAACCATGGAAAGGGAGATGTTTGCACTGCTGTTCAGTATGGTCCCTTTACCCGGGTGGGTGAATGAGACCCCCGTGGTGTCCGGCTCAAACCCGCTGCCGCTGATGGTAAATTCAATGGTACTGTTGCGTGACCATGGCGACATCGGGCTCAATGATGTGATCGAGGGGGCGGTCGCCTCCGACAGGTCCGGCGCCGCGGCGGCAGCCCCGTCTTTTGCCGCCGTAACCGTAAACGCATTCATCCTGCTGTTGAATCCCCCGCCCGTGGTGAATACATCCAGCCGGTAGATACCTGTGGGGGTTGCCGGGGAGATGGTGAAACTGCCTTCTGCCGTTGTCATGTCAACCTGCGTGAGGTTGGCCGTCAGGGTCTTCCCCTGCCCCCGGAGGCGCACCGTTGTTCCCCCGTCCTGGAAGTTGTTCCCTTTCAGGGTGAACTGGGTGGTGGCTCCCTTTGGCCCGGATGTCGGGGAGATTGAATTTATGATCGGGAGCGAGAGATGGTTGATCAGGAATGCCTGTGGTTTTGTTGCAGTCCCCCCGTCAATTGTTGTCACTTCCACGCGGTAGAGGCCGGATGCGGCTGAGGCCGGGATGTTGACGTTGCCAATAATCTTTGTCGGGGTTGCGCTGAAGATTGTTGCAGCCAGATCGGCCCCTGACGTTTCGTCAATGAGCCGCACGGAGGTCTTTTCTCCATCCTGGAAGTTCGTTCCGGTCACGGTGAAGGCAACTGTGCAGTGCTTGGGCCCGAAAGCCGGGGTGATGGAGCTGATCGCGGGAGGTTTCGCCGTGCTGACGACGAACGCGTTTGCCTTTCCTGCAACCCCCCCATTCATGGTCGTGATATCCAGACGGTATTTGCTTGGGGGCGTTTGGGAGGGTATTGAGATGGTGCCGGTAATTGTTGTATCCGAAACACTCGTGAGTGTGGTATGGTTGATGCGAATTCCGGTGGTCTGGTTCCGTAACTCAACGACCGTATTGCCCGGCTGGAAATTTTTTCCGGTGATGACAAACGCAACCGTACTGTTCGCCAGGCCCTCTGCCGGTTTTATGGAAGTGATGGACGGGAAGGAGAGCGTCATGACGGAGAATGTATTGGCCTTTGTGGGGGCACTCCCGCCATCCACGGTCCTTACATCAAGGAAGTATCGGCCTGCTATTGCATCATCAGCGATGCGGATTGTTCCGGTAATGAGTGTCGGGGTGATATCCGATAGTGAGATATCCAGTTCAGTATCCATCACGTCCTCGCCTATCCGCACCAGGGTCTTGTCCTTCTGGAACCCCGTTCCGGAGATCCTGAAAGGTATCGTGCTGTTTTTAATGCCTGATAATGGGGCAAGGGCGGTGATGCTGGGTTTCGGGACGCTGCTGACCGAGAATGCCTGTGGTTTCCAGAATGTGCCCCCGTCAATGGTCGTGACACTGACATTCCATGCGGTGGCCGGTGCATTGTGGGGCACCATGATCGTGCCGTTGATCCGGGTCGGGGCAAGATCGGTTATGGTAACTCCTGACGTTGCGTTCAGTGCCGATCCATCGGTTGGGGAGGCGAACGTCACAGTGGTCTTGCCCTGCTGGAACCCGGTCCCGGTGATGGAGAAGTCAACCGATGTGTTTCGGAACCATGTCCCGGCCGGGCTGATTGCGGTGATGGCCGGTGGCGGCAGTGCAATTACGCTAAACGCGTTCGCGCGTATGTCCTCTCCCCCCGTGGTGCTGACCCGAACCCTGCAAGGCCCCGGTGCGGTACCTGCGGGGATCTCAAGGGTGCCGTTGATTGTTGACAGAGTAACCGTTGAAATATTTACGGCCAGAAGGCTGTTTGCCTGTGTGATGAACCCGATTGTCGTGTTCTCCGGCAGGAAATGATTGCCCTGGATCAAAAATTCTATTGTGCTGTTCCGGTATCCCGTGAGTGGGGTGACTGACGTAATTGATGGGGTAGGCAGGGCCGTCGGGTGAGCCGTGATGTATCCGGTCATTGTCGTTGTGTTGGTGCCGGTTGCGTTGGTGATCTGGAGCGCGACATCATAGGTTCCGGGAATTGAGTAGGTGAATGTCGGGTTTGCGAGAGCCGAGGTGTTGCCGTCCCCAAACATCCAGAGGTACGCAGTGGGTGAAAGGACATCAGATCCCGATGCATCGAACGTGACCGTAAGCGGGGCGTCCCCGCTGGTCGGCGTGGCAGTGAAATCCGGAACCGGCAGGGCTCCACCGCCTCCGCCAGCCACCGTGATCGAGCCGTTGGTGACCGCGAGTGGGCTGCTGATACAGCCGTCGGGGCAGTTCCGCCACACTGCCGGATCAGCAGTCAGCAGGGATTGGGCGCCCGGTGATCCCACGGCCGTGAAATGCAGGTCCGCAAGATCGGTCGTCTCCGAGAGGTCCGGCCAGCTCCAGAAGGCGAGATGAATGTCTGCCTCCCCCGCTACATTATCGATATTTGTCGTAATTGGTTGGCCGGAGAACGGCGCATGCCACGTCACGTTATCGAGTTGCAGAACAGACGGGTCGAACCGGAGTTTCAGGATGATATCATCCGCCATATCAGAATTCAGGATATCCGTTACGGCCAGTGGGAAGGTACCGGATCCTCCGGCACCCAGCGTACCTTCGGGAAGAATGACACGGGGCGTGGGCAGATCCTTCACATGGATCCAGCCCCCGCCATCGTCATCAAAATATCCCGTGTCGGTGCCGTAATCGTTGCTCACGGTCAGCGTGATGTTGTAGATCCCGTAATCGGTGTAGGTATGGACCGGGTTCCGTTCCGTGGATGTCCCTGTGCCGTCCCCGAAGTTCCAGAGCCAGGATGTGGGGTACCCGCTGGACCTGTCGCCAAACGAGACCGTGAGCGGCGGGGGGCCGCTGTATACATCGCAGGTTATCCAGTCTCCCGCAACCGGTGCAACGGGTTCGGGCATCAGGACGATATCTTTTGTTATCGTGTTGTCAGAGATGTCGATGGTGACGGACGTGGTGTTGATGATAAGATCGTTTCTCAGGGGCCACGGGGGTTCGGCTTCAATGGTATAGGTGCCCGGGACAAGGTTGAGGAACGAATACGCGCCGACTGCATCGGTCTCGACATTGGACGGCCATGTCCTCGTGAACGGCCCTTCCGTGATCGACACCTCGGACTCCTTGAGGGGATCCCCATAGATGTCGGTGACAGTCCCGGAAATGGAACGGCGCTGGTAAGCAACAACGTCCCACTCGTAACTCTGGCCGGGAGTCAGGTAGGTGTCTTTGAGCGGGGCAGCGATGACGTCAGAGCTTCCGACGCGGGTATACCTGATAGTGTACGTGCCGTTCCTCAGGCCGGTGATGCGGTACGAACCATTTCCCCACGAATCGAGCTGGAATACTGACGTGCCCGGACCTTCCGCAATAATGGAGCCCTCGGAGATGATCGTACCGTTCTCGGCAGTCACGGTCCCGTGGATCTCGACCGGGCGGAAGAGGGTGAAGTTGGCATAGGTAGTGTTGCCTGAAGATACGCTCACCGTGCGGGAACCGTAGCTGAGATTGAGGGCAGGCGGATAATTAACCAGCATCCCCATTGTTCCCCCGGTTGCATAATAGAAGCGGTAGAACCCGGCATCGTTCGTATTCGTGGTCTTTGCACCCGCAGAAACACTGACACCTCCAAGCGGCCGGCCGACATCGTCGATTACCGTACCGATGAGCAGGGCTGTGGGGCCGAACTGCGTGTGGTCATATGCTGCCGTGGCATACTCTCCGGTGTAATACGCGGGCTTGAGACCCGAGTACGATGCCCCTGCCTTCAGGTTTCTGAGGGTGTACGGGCCGTCGGTTGCCATGCCGTTAATATCGGTGCCGGGAAAGTCGAGCGTGACATGCGCCGTTGTCTCCTTGGGGATAAAATTGCCCCCTTCTGCATGGGCGATGACCGTAGCGGAAGGCCCGGACTGGTTTGCACCCGTGACGGTCAGGTCGCCGGAGAGGGGGACCGAGAAGGTCTCTTTCTGGCTGCCGGTACGGATGTCGAACCCCACCCGGACCGCGTCGTAAATGCCGTCACTGTTGAGATCGACCGGATAATCGGTGATATTGCCGATGATCTGGAATGCGGGCGCGGCGAACTGGGTATGAGTATAAGTCCGTGTGGTCAGGGGTTGGTGATGGAGGTCCGATCCTGCCGGCCCGATGATCTCCAGCGACCGGATCGAGAACGTCCCGTCCACCCCGTTTGCGTTGATAAGTTGTCCTTTGAACGGGATGGTCAGGGTGACCGGCCCGGGCGTATTCACCACCCGTGAGCCGGAGACAGTCTCGATACGATCCCCCTCCTCGTCAAAGAGCATGGCGCTGTAGAAGTACCTGCCCGCAACAGTGGCATCGATTCCCGCCTCGAATGATAGTTCTTCGAACCTGCCGAGGTCATCCTCCCACCTGCCCTCCTCGCTGTACGACCCGGTCAGGATCGGTATGGTGCTGCCAAATTCCGAAGAGACGATCGCGACCGTTCCCGCAGCTGCCTGCCGGCTGATTGTTGTGCCTGCCACATCAAGGATCCGGAAGTTCACAAGACTGTAGGTACCGTCCTGGTGTCCGGCCGCGATGGCATTCCCGTCAAAGACAAGCCCGGCATTCGTCGTCCCGGTAATAAACGCACCGGTTGTTGCAGCATGGGCGATCGGTGTCCCTGCAGGATCCTGCAGGTATCCTTCGACCGTATACACGCCCGCGGTGTTGATCTGGAGGGGCACGGTGACCGAAAGGTTCCGGCTGGCTGCCGATCCTGTTGCGGTGCCGGAGAAAACCGCCGGGGGCAGCTCGAACTCGGCGCTTGTGTATGCGGCCGTCTCCCAGGAGATAAACGGAGGATCGCCGTTCTCCTGGAACTCGTGCTGCCATGAGAGGTTGACCGTATACGGGCCGTCAATGCCGGCAGACGATATTGCGGTCCCGTCAAACGTTGCAGCAACCGAGTAGTTCCCTGCCTCAAATGTTTGCAGGTTCCTGCGGATATCGATCACCGTGGTACCGGTGCCGGGATCGCCGCTCAGGACTGCAACAACATCATGGACCCCCTCCAGTGAAACGGGGATGTCGTTTGCAGCAGTCAGGAGGTCATACCGCCCGTTGGCATTGGTATCCTGCGGGGTATCTTCAACTCCCTGGAATACGGCGTCGGGGAGCTTGTCGGAGACAATGTCGCACATGCCGCCGCATGCGCCGGCACCGGGCGGCGGGTTCAGGAGGGGGAGATCGACAATGTGGCCGGCCTGCTTGCCGGGATATGCCCAGTCTTTTGCGGGAATGCCCCGCCCCGTGTTGCCGGTCCGCATGGCCATGTATTCGTTGTCGCCGTAATAGAGGTATGTGGGATGCTTGAGTGCAAAGAGAAAGTAGGAGTCTGTATCGGTGGTAAAGGTCATCGATACCGTCTGCTCGTAGGTGTCCGGCAGTTTGTCGTTGAACGTGTTCGATCCGGCAGCATTATAGTCCGAGTCCGTCATGCCCACAAAACTGCCGCCATCGAGCCACTGTCGGTTCACCCAGTTATGGTAGTTCTCGTGCGCAATAACCTCGGCAAGGCAATCGATACCGGTCACCTCCGGCCCTCCGAACGACTCGCCCGAAGGTTCGAGAACGGTCGAGGGGATTACCAGTGGCATGGAGTAGTGGACCGATGCGGCAAGCGGCGATACCCAGACCGCGGTTCCATTCAGGGAAGCGACCCCATAACCCGGCAGGTTTGGCAGGTAATTCACCGAATCGTTAAGGCCCGGGACCGCCCCGTCCTTCTTCCAGTACGTGAACCAGTTCGGTACCCCGTCCCCGTCATCATCCGCCCAGTTGGGGTACTGTCCCTTGTCAAAGTAGATCCGGAGGGGTGTTTTCACCTCGGATATCTCACGATGGCCGGTCAGCTTCTCCTGCACGTGCATCTTTGCGATCAGCCATTTCCTGCCATAGGTTCCGGGCGCCGGGCGGAAGGTGAGGTTCGCAGTTCCGGGAATGACCCTGTACAGCTCGGCCCTCCCGGAGTCGCGGTCAATAACCTGATAGGAGATCCCGATGATCTCCCATTCAGGGCCTCCCGGGGAAACGACCGGCATCACTTCGGCATCATGGCCGGTGATGACCGGTTCGGGAGCGACCACAAGGTCGAGCAGCTCCGGCATCTCTGAGGCGAGATAAGATGTCTGGAGGATGACATACACATCGTCGATATCGATCCTTCCTGTGTAGAACGGCCCACCGGAAAATCCGTCCATGTTAATATATGTCCAGAGGGGTTTGCTTCTGACCTCCAGGGTGTTGACCCCGTGCGTCAGGATCGCGGGGTCGACCCACCCGAAACTGGACTTGGCACCATACTCATCGATCCAGTCCGTCATCTCTATCCCGTTCAGGTAATACACCGGTTCTTCGCAGTCATACCCCCGCACGTTTGCACAGCTGGGGATATTCGATCCCCCTCCGCTGTCACCCGGGCCATCGAAAGACACATGGGCTCTGTATGTCCGCGAGAGGTTCACCCCGTCCGGTATGGTGAACGGGATCGTAGCCGTTGCCTCGTAATTGACTAAGTTCTCACAACTTTTCAACCGGAATGTGTAATAATTTAACATTTCATATTCGCACTCGTACTGGCCATGATCGATCCGGTTGCCAAGATCGCCACCCTCCGTTTCGTGGATGAAGGCCGTTATCGTTCCCCACGGCATGCAGAACGGATCTGTCTGACCGTACGGGCAATAGAAGATCCTGCTCTCCGCGACGGCGGGTCCGCAGAGGAGTAAGGAAGAAAGCATGAGAAGGAAAACAATATTCTGCAATCTTTTTATTCTTCGATATGGGTGCCAAACCCGCCTCGCCGCCATATCCTTTTAAAAGACAGAAGTGTTTATAGCCGTTTTGTTTTGATTTTACGCAGTGAACACATCGGGAACAACAAACAGGGAACGAATCATTCCCTAACCTTTTAGGATTGCGGTCCCGTTTCCCCTCACCTGGTACCTCTGCGGCTGCCGGAATGAAGAACTCCAGATTCCGTGGGGCATGATTTGACCGGTCCGGATGAGGCTGCCCGAAGGTAAATATTTGGTAGAATCGGTCGTGTCCATACGGCTCCTGACAATTCACCGTGGGCAAATAATAAGGAAAGCAGCGCAAAGACTAATGGCACGCAATGGATTCCATCGTTCCTCTCACCCTCACCCTCGCTTTCCTGAACCTGCTCTCCCTTGGCGCGTTTTGGTATGACAAGCACAAGGCGGGAACAAAAGCATGGCGCATCCCCGAGAGAACGCTCCTCCTCCTCGCTCTCTTTGGCCCCTTTGGTGCGCTCGCGGGCATGCAGCTCTTCCGGCACAAGACCCGGCATACAAAATTCCTCCTGGTGCCGCTCTTTGCAATAGTGCAGCTAACGCTCTCCTTGTATCTCTTCACTCCGCTCTTCCATTGAACCGAAGGCCTGTTATTGTATGAGCAGCGGTCACCCTGCCGCACCGCACAAATCCCACTTCTTTAATACCGGGCTATGCAATATTTTTTCCATGCGGACCAACAGGCACCAGTACTTCCTCGACCTTGCAACCCGGTGCGCCAACCAGGGCACCTGCCTCCGGCGGAACTTTGGCGCGATCATTGTTGACGAGTTCAACACCATCGTCTCAACCGGCTACACCGGCGCCCCCCGGAAGCAGATGGACTGCACCGAACTCAACCGGTGCTGGAGAAACGATCACAACATCCCTTCCGGCTCCAACTACGAGCGGTGCCGGAGCGTCCATGCCGAGATGAACGCCCTTCTCCAGGCAGGAAAACACGCAAGGGGCTGCACCCTCTACCTTGCCGGCTTTGAAGTTGCAAACAATGAGATCACCCATATATGGCCCTGCTTCCTCTGCTCCAAGATGATCGTCAACAGCGGGATTGCCAATGTGATCATGAAGACGGGAGCCGATACATACAAAGAGATGGACCCCATGGTCCTGTACCAGATGCGCAGCCGGGAATCGCTGGGCGATGACACAAAATAATTGGCTTGTTGCTTTTTTTTGAATCGGATACCCGCAGAATTCTTCTGCCATTGAATTGCACGAGCCGCTGCGGGGGTGCCCCAAAAAGAGGTTTCAGAGGTCGTCCGCCCCCATCCTCTTGCTGGCATAATCCTTATTTACCCAATCAGATCGGCAAAGACCCGGATAACAAATCCCGCATCTATCAGATATCGCCCGAATCGCGATCCTGCCCGTCCTCCATTTCCTGTCCTCCTGCCGGAGGTGGCAGGAACCGGTACGCTTCTGCCGGCACAGTGATCTCAAAGCGTGCACCGTTTCCTGCCTCCCCGCACTCTTTGATGGAGAGGCCGGTGATGGCAAGGATCTCGCGGGAGAGGAAGAGCCCAAAGCCGGTATGTTTGCCATACCCCCATTCAAAGATCCGCTCCTTCTCGTGCGGGGCGATCCCGATACCATCATCCTCGCAGATGAGGGTAAGCCCCGTATTGCTCAGGATTTTTGTCACTCTCACCCGGGTGGCCCGTTCCCCGTGACGGAGGGTGTTTTCAAGCAGGGTAAAGAACACTTTTTCAAGGAGCGGGTCGGCATAGAGTTCCAGGTCACCGGTATCCACCGTGCAGGTGAGTGCCGGGGAAGGGAGATCCCTGCAGGTCTTATCGACAATCTGTTGCACGTTCTGCCAGGTGGGGGCGTGCACCCCGACATTCTGGTAAAGCCGGGTGAAGATCATGTGGCGGTCGATGACGCCTGCTGCTTTTTGCGCGGTTGCAAGATACTTACGGGCGTCCGGGTTCTCGATGCGATCCTCGGCCAGTTTGATGTACCCGGTCAGGATCGTGAGCTGGTTGAGGATATCGTGGCGGGTGATCGAACTGAGCAGGTTGAGTTTCTTGCTCGCCTGCCGGAATGCATCTTCCTTTCTTTGCAGTTCTGCTGTCCGCTGGTCCACCCGCTGCTCGAGTTCGGAATAGAACCGGTGCAGTTGTTCCTCTGCCTGCTTACGGGCGGAAATATCCGAGAAGATCCCGTCTGCGTACCAGGTGCCGTCTCGCTCGTACACTGCGGTAGACCGGTCATGCAGCCAGATCCATATCCCGTCTTTTCGCTGTATCCGGTACTCGATATCGAATTTGTTCCCGGTAAACAGGGACTTCCATGCCCCGGTTACCCTGGCGTGGTCCTCCTTGTGTATTTGGTCAAAGAAAAGCAACGCTTCCTGCCCGTGGATCTCCTCCGGCGTATACCCGTACACAATCTCCACGTTCGGGCTGATGAACATGGTCCGGCCCTCCTGGGTAGTGGTCCAGAGAACGTCCGGAATATTCTCAATAAGCCTGCGGTACCGCTCCTCGCTCACCTTCTCGCGCTCAATCGCCGCGTTGAGCGTTGATACCATGGTGTTGACACTCTCTTCAAGCACAACGAACTCGTGCCCGATGGCCGGTGGCGCAATGGTGTGGTCCAGATCGCCCTGTGCGATCCGGTTGACATCCGAGACGATCTGGTATACCGGCCGGGCAAGGAACCGGGCGAGGAGGATAGCGGCAATGATCCCAAGGAGCACCGCAAGCAGGGCGACAAGGAAGTGGGTGATGAGCAGATCCTCAAGCTGCTTCCCGATGAGGGTGGTATCGTAGGTGATCCGGACAATACGGCTCACATCCGAGCCATACTGGTTGTCCATGAGATCCACGAACAGGTAGGTGGTTTTTGTCCCCCCGGTGCTGTTGACCAGTTCCATGCCGGTCCGCGTGGCAATGACCTGGTCGAGATCCGCCTCCGTGTCCGCGTCCGGCAGCGGTGCGGTACGGTTGACCGGTCTTTTGGTCATGTCATAAATCGCGACATCCTTCACAAAAGGATTGAGATAAACGATCTGGTCGATATTTTTCTGGTAGGATTCAAATGAATGCTGCTGGTCGTAGAGGGGGCCGGTCAGGCCGAGCTCGAAGATATACCGGTGATCGGGTGTGGGCATGTACGCGTACTTGCGGAGGTCGCCCGTGGTGATCTCGCTGACCACCCGGTCCGAGAAATATCCCTCCGAATTCCGTATCCCGGTCAGGTACCGGGAAAAATAGGGGACCGTCCGGAAGTCCAGCCCGAGATCCGGGCTGTAGGTGGTAAACTCGATGACATTCGATTCATTGATGATGTAAAGATCGACATTCCCGCCAATCTCCTCCTTTATTGCTTCGAGATCCATCCTTGCCGGATCGCGTCCAGCCTGATCGTACCCGATCATGAACACCGAGAACCCGGCCATGAGTTTCTCGTTCTGGCTGTCATCGAAGAGCCGGAACCCGGCATCGATGATCTCGACCGACTGAATGATGTTTTTCTCGGTCTGGGCCTGCAGGAATGCCGCGTTCTGCTCGTAGTTCTGTTTTGCCTGGAGGTAATCGGTGACCGTGATCCCCATGGCGACAAAGACCACGAGGAGTATCATGGAGACGAGCAGGTAATGCGAGAACGGCCGTTGCTTGTCCGGTGGCGGGAGAAGATCCATGGCAGGTAACCGTTTCTTTAAAGGAGATTGATGAGATAACCCGGAGTTATCGCCCGGGCAGTGAGCGTACGGGAATGGGTTTTTTTTCCCCTCAACGATAAAACCCGTTCCCTGCAACAGGTCCGGATCACCCCAATCCGGATTCTGGTGTTCTCATCTTTTATTTCAAATTATTTATACCGGCCGCTTTTGATGGGAGCAGGATCGGATACCTGACGGTACACGAAAAATGAAGGAAGATCGACAGGAGCAGTCTAAAGAAGAGCCCCCGCTCACAGGAAAGGTGATACGAACAGGCAAGGGATGCGATCCCCAGGAAAGGAAAAAGTGAATAAATTTATGAAATTAGAACCGGGGCTTCCGGTGCTTCGGGAGGCAGTCACGGCAATAAACCGGGCGGCCTTCGGTCGGCTTGAACGGAACTTCGCATTCTTTTCCGCAGTCTGAACAGGTGCATTTTGTCATTTCACGCGGGCCGCCGAAGTCTCTGGGACCCCTGCTGCCACCATAATTATTCGATCCGAACATAATGTTTTCTCATACAGTTTTATGTATAACTGTGCTACAATATGCGCACTCAGAGTATAATAAACAGTCTGTTGGTGCACCCCATAATTCTGGATTTACCATACCGTCAGTTGCCCGCCCGCTCCACCGCCATATCAGCAATTATCCCGGCCGGAATGACCATTGCCGGTATCACCAGGTACCGCAACCCGATCCCGGTGGCGTAGTCGCAGGGTGGCATTCCCATCAGTCCCACAAGCACAACAAGATCGAGGGCCCAGTTCATCGCAAGCCAGACGGCCCCGGTGATTGCGGCCTCGCGCGCAAATGATCCCGGGACAACAGCAAAGAACCAGACAAGGAGTATCGCGGCGGTCAGAGAACCCACAACGATCATGAGGGATTTGAAGAGCATCTGGTCAACAACAAGGGTTCTGTCCATGCCAAAGAAGGGAATTGAAATCAGAAACGGAATGAGCCAGGTGAGAAATCCCGCGATGAGGCGCCTCCTCCACAGCGAGCCGGTTATCTGGCTGGTCATCAAAGAAGGGTTTCCCGGGGCGAATTATCAAAGGTTCGGATCTGCCCCGCAGCAGAGTTCGCGCCCGTTGCGGGAGATCAGCTGTTCCGGATCTCGTTATACAGGATGACCAGCGAGAGGCTGATCAGGTTTGCCGTTGTTGCCAGGTACCACAGGACCATCTCGGCGCGGTCGAGCAGGGTAATCCACCCGAGCCAGAGCATTGCGCAGATGATGGAGAACGTAATGAGGGTGTCTACGGCAAGAAAGACCAGCGGTTTGTTGAAGATCCGGCCGAGTTGGGCGATCGTGCAGAACTCGGAGAGTGGTTTTTTGTGGGCCAGGTCAAAGAGCGACCGGCTGATATTCATGAAGAGGTCGGCAGTTGCCCAGACCACCACGGCCCCGCCAAAGAAAAGGAGCCTGGTGTCCCCGTCTGTACCGAGCCGGAAAGCCGTGATCCCAAAGAGGAGCTTGAAGATGCAGAACGGGATCCCGATGGTGAGGCTCAAAAATACCGGCCGGGTGAAGAACCGCTGGATCGCGTCCGCCTCGCGTGCGGCTGCGCATG
>DUHF01000018.1:6970-7094 GCA_013331015.1 Methanoregula sp. | reverse complement strand
GTCATCACTGCACCGATCTGACGGCGGTCTTTGCTGACATATCGGCCGGTTCTGTCGGGAGCCCGAAAGGCTCGACCACGCTCATCGTGCGAACTCCAGCCGGCAGGGCATTCGTTGACGCGGC
>DUHF01000018.1:6125-6864 GCA_013331015.1 Methanoregula sp. | reverse complement strand
ACGAACCACTCTGTTCGGGTGTCACCCATGATAAGGATCCTGTATGTTGATGACGAACCGACAATCCTTGATACAACCAGGAGGATCCTTGAGAAGCAGGGTTCGTTCACGGTCACCTGTGCCTTATCGGGAAAAGATGCATTGGAACAGATCCGCACAACCCCGTTTGACATCGTTGTTGCCGATTACCAGATGGAGGACATCACCGGTCTTGACCTGCTCAGGATCATCAGGAACGAGAACGATGCGATGCCATTCATCATCTTCACCGGCAGGGGGAGGGAGGAGATTGTCATCGAGGCCTTCGAGAACGGGGTGGATTTCTATGTCCAGAAAGGAGGCGATGCCCGCTCCCAGTATGCCGAACTCGCGCACAAGATCGAACAGGCTGTCGAGAGCCGGAAGATCAGGAAGAGACTCGCCCGGTCTGAAGAAAAATTTTCAAAATTCCTCCAGGACTTCGATGGTATTGCCTTCCAGATTAACCCGTCCGGCCGGTTTTTCCTGCTGGAAGGGACCGTTGAAGAGACGACCGGCTATCCCCGTTCGGAGTTTCTCTCCGATTATATATCCCTTGAGGGGATCATCCACCCGGACGAGAAACGCCGATTCCTTGACGATATGCAGCACCTTGCAACCCAGCCGGGGTACAGGGTCGATTCAATCTTCCGGATCATCAGGAAAGACGGACATACCCGCTGGCTCCACGGCATGCTCCACAACATCTGTACAAAACAAC
>DUHF01000018.1:0-5983 GCA_013331015.1 Methanoregula sp. | reverse complement strand
ATCGGTACCAGTGCCGGAGCATACCTTGCACCGGACCAGGAAGATCTGCTCATAAACGCACTGTACCGGGTCTTTTCTCACGGCGAGACGATGCGATTTGAATCCGCCGTGCCGCATGGAGATACCGTCACCGAATGGCTCGCCCACCAGATAAGCCCCGTCACATGGAACCGTTCACATGAAGCCGCCCTTGTGGTATCAACCGTCATCACGGAGCGGAAATGGTTAGAACAGAACCTCCGCGACAGCGAGGAGCAATACCGCGCCATTGTCCTTGCTTCCGGAGACGGCATCATCATCATCGATCCTAACGGAAAAGTCACGTTCGGCTCACCAAAAGTGTACGATATATTTGCTCTTCCCTGCAAACAGCCACTTGCCGGCATTACCGTACTGGATTTCATCGATCCGTCATTCCGGGCGGTTGCTGCTTCACGGATGAAATCGGTTCTCGATGGCGAGCTGGATGCCGAGCCATTCGAGTACCTGCTCACCAGGCACAATGGAGAACGATTCTTAGGAGAACTGGTGACAACGCCTTTGCGGGATGCTTCAGGAGCCATCAGCAGCCTGCTCATCCTGATCCGGGATATCAGTAAAAGAACGTCGCCTCTCCCCGCACCATAACGCCGATTGGACCGTTTACGTTCACGGGCAAAATAAAAAGGGAACAGGCGCAGGGCATCAGAGATCGAGGATCTTCCGCCGCACCCGGATCAGGGGCGATCCCCGGCGGAAGAATGCGGCTATGAACGATTCGAACTCCGAATGCCAGCAATCCGCCCCTTCATCAACCTGCCATCCCAGCGCAAGTGACTGGCGTACATGCTTTCCGAGACTGACCTGGAGGAGCTTCTCGGATGAGAGCATAGCACGGGCATTGGTAAACTCGCGGAAGACCTCCATCTCGTAATGACCGTTTCTGATATAGGGTCCCGGCAGGCTCGAAACAATGTGCTTTTCCCGGAACTTCTCAGCATTGACCCGGTTCCAGACCGGCGGACCGACATGGGTGCGGATCTTCGGGAGATCTGCTACCAGCAACTCGAAGAGGAAGTGGCAGCGCTCAGGCTGCATGAGGTAATGGGCATGGTGCACCACAAACCCGTTGCGTTCCAGGTGCTCGGCAATCGCAGAAACGCTCCGCTTGAGCTGGGGGACAATAACCTCCTCGATATACGGGGGTGTCGGGAAGGTAACGGCATACAACGTTGTGCCACGATCTGCAAGCAGGGCCAAAAGTTCCTCACGCGTAATGGCATGCTGATCCGGAAGCGAGAAGAAATGGATTGATGGTTCTTCAAGATACCCCCGCGCGAGTTCCACAAACGCCACCATCCGGTCGAGCGATACTGCCGCTGCGACATTTCTCCTTGGATCAACCGGGTCGATCATGACGAGCGGTTCGGTGAATTCCTTTGCGGTATGATTCTCGGGATCGATGATAGTCTGCGGTTTCCACTCAGACGCTGCCTTGAGGAGCGGGATGAAGCCCCCGTAATGGAGGATGAGCAGCTCACAGAGATAACCCGAGAACCCTTCGGTCATCTGGTCTGACCCATATATGCCACCGGATTTGGTGAACCGTTTGAGGAGGAGAACGTCATCGATGAGCCCGTTGATCTTGTCGGTGATATAGCGGGTGTGGAAGGGCGTCCGATCAACCGCGCTCTTGATGCATGCCGCACTCTCCACGGCATAGCAGGGAACGAGATCCACATCCACGTCATCAATTTTTGCACTGATATAGGGATGCTCAGCATACTTCTCGTGGAAGATGTCCGTAAACGTTCCGGCGATTTTCCGGGCAAGCCCGAGACCATCGGACTCCAGGGCTTCACGGGAGAGATCGGCGTCAAAGAGCATGAAGACGTCGAGATCACGATCCCCCCGAACCCAGGTATGACGGGCGATCGATCCGACAACCATTCCCTCTGCCTTACCGCTTGCAGCAATAGCCCCGAGCAGTCTGGTGGCAATCCCGCAGACATGGTCACGCTCTTCCTGCGTTGGCCGGATATCCGCGAGGATCGACTCTTCCAAAAGCGACCTGGTCACCATTTCACCTCAAGCAGGTCCTCATATACCGGACCGCGCGGCATCAGGGTGCTCTTTTTGAGTTTTATACCGGAAACCGTGCACTCGCCATAGGTCTTCCCTTCCAGCGTCTTCAACACAAAAAAAAGCGATGGGTCGGGATCCCTGATGCGGGCAAGGGTTGCATGCGGGGTGAACTGCCGGGTCTCCTTAGCAAAACCAAGCGGTGCAAGGGCGTCCTCGAGGGTGTGGAAAAGTTCGTTTGCTTTTCCGGAATCACCCATGGTGCACCAGACCGTGAACGGCCTTTTTGGGTTATTCACGGTAACACTCCCGACCGTTACCACAAACGGCGTGAACGGAACCCTCCGGACTGCATCCATAACCCGGGGCAGGGTACGTTCGTCCACATCCCCCAGGAACTTCATCGTGATATGGATGTTTTGCGGCTCAACAAAGGTCATGCGGGCAGAAGAGGTGCGAAGCGCCTCCAGAGGAACCTCAAGTCGTGCGCGGATCTCCCTGTCAAGTTCAAGTGCAAGAAACGCCCTGACCATTACGGTACTATTATTCCATTCACCTACTAATGATAATCGCTCCATGGGGCAAAAAAGGCCATGAACAAACCATGATTTTTTTATTCACATACTGCCTATTGGATAGATACAGAGTAGGGGTTGTTTTTTGTGCCGGAAAATTCACAACTGGTTGTGTATACACTTGAGTTATGCCCGAATTGCGACTTGTTAAAGGGATTTTTGAAAAAGAACGGTTTTGCGTATTCCGAGCGGGATCTCTCAAGTGCAGAGTCGCTCACCGAACTTCGGGTGAACGGAGTATTTGTCAACGAGGCACCGGTGCTCCAGATTGGCGAGGATTTTTTCACATCCGCTGACCTCTTCCCTACCGGAAAACTGGACGAGAAGCATATTGCAAAACTCATCTTGGGTGACTGATGGCACGACCGGAAACCAGGCAGCTTACCTTTGATGGAATCGCAGTCCCGGCCCTCCCGTTTGTCCGGACAACTGACGGTCATATCATTGACTGGGATCGTGACCGGATTGTCAAGCAGATTGTCGAGGAGACAAAACTTGTCGAGACCTTCTACGGGTACGAGGGCGCAACTGAAGAGATCGCGCAGGAGATCGCCCTTGATGTAGAGAACAGGATAAAGGACATGGGGCTCAAGTCCCTCTCCGGCCCCCTGATCCGGGAAATTGTCAACATCACTCTTCTTGAGAAAGGGATGGTCCAGTACCGCAATGTCTCTACCCGGGTTGGTACACCGGTCTTCGATGCACACCTGATCGATGTCGGAAGAGGCTTCGAAGCCCATGACAATGCCAACCTGCAGGAGAATGCCGAGACCTCCCACAAGAAGAAGGCGGACAAGATCTCAAAGGAACAGTACCTGCTCCAGCTCCCGCCGGACCTTGCCGACCACCACCTCTGTGGCGAGATGCATATTCATGACCTCGAATACTTTGGCACCCGCCCCTTCTGCCAGGACTGGGACCTCCGGTACTTCTTCTATTATGGCCTGATGCCTGATGGAAACGGTACAAAAGCTTCCGTTGCCGGCCCGGCAAAACGCGCCGAGGTTGCTATCCTGCATGCGGTCAAAGCCCTTGGTTCCGCCCAGACAAACTTTGCCGGAGGGCAGGGATACTATAACTTCCTCACCTTCCTTGCGCCATTCATGGAGGGGATGCCATACGACGAGATCAGGCAGATGGTGCAGATGTTTGTGTACGAGATGACCCAGATGATGGTTGCCCGCGGCGGCCAGCTCGTCTTCTCGTCTATCCAGCTCTGCCCCGGTGTTCCCACGCTCTGGCAGGACAAGCCCTGCGTGTACAAGGGGAAGATCTGGGACGGAAAGTCCGCCCCGCTGCGGACCTACGGAGAATTCGAACGCGAAGTCCGCCTGCTCTTCAAGGCAATCATGGAAGTCATGCTTGAAGGGGACTACTGGGGCAAGCCCTTCAACTTCCCCAAGCCGGAGATCTCGATCGAACCTGATTTTATGCAGGAGCGTGAGGAGTATAATAAGCAACACCCGGACCTCCCCACGTATAACGAACTCTACCTGATGACCTTTGAGCTGGCATCCAAGTTCGGTACGCCGTATTACGATAACCAGCTCCCATTGTACCGGGGTGCGGGAAAAGGCATCTCCTGCTACCAGTGCTGTGCGTACCAGTTCTCGACCGTTGCGGATGAGGACTCCGAGTTTGACCAGAAACTCCTGTTTGAAGAGGGCAGGCACTTCTCGATGGGTTCATGGCAGGTNNGACGATGACCGGCTCTTTGCCGAACTCAAGAAACTCATGGATGTAGCCGTTGAGATCTTCAAGATAAAGCGCCGGTGGATGGATCTCATCCGGGCCAACAACCGGATGCCGTTTGCCATGCAGCGCCCCAAGGACCCCAATACCGGGGAACGGGGTGCGCTTGCCGTTGACCTCGAAGGGCTGGTTTACACCATCGGGGTTGTTGGCGTGAACGAGATGGTCCAGCATCACACCGGCCAGCAGATGCACGAGTCCAAAGCCGCGTTCAGACTCGCGGTCAGGGCAATGATCGAGATGGAGCAGTACGGCAAGAAACTGAGCGCGAAGAACAACATGACCATCGCACTTGCCCGGACACCGGCAGAGACGACCGGGCAGCGGTTTGCTGTTGCCGACCTCCTTGACCGCCGCTACCATGAATTCGCAAAGAAGGTGATCAAGGGCGACCTTGAGGAGAGCCTGACCCGGCTTGGCAAGAGCCGGGATCTCCCGATCTATTACACCAACGGCACCCATGTTGCGCCGGGAGCAGATGTCCCGCTCACCAAACGTATGGAGATCGAGCATACCTTCTTCCCCATTGTCGACGGTGGCAACATCTTTCACATCTGGCTTGGCGAGGCACGACCGGATCCCCGCGGGCTCATGGACATGGCCATGAAGCTCTGCCGGACAACCCAGATCGGATATTTTGCCTTCACCCGGGACATCACGGTCTCGCTCCGGCAGTTCCACGAGATGCGGGACAAGAAGGATATCGCCAACTGGACCCCGGCCGATCTTCCGGTCAGGGCATAATCTTTTCACCAGTTTTTTATTCTTTTACGATACCGGTACTAGGATATGGGCCAACAGTTCTGTACCGCGTGCGGAGCAAAACTTAACGAGGGGATGCGATTCTGCGAGAATTGCGGTGCAGCGGTTGAACCGGTACTCCCGGTTGCAGCTGCAGCATCGCCAGAGATAAACCAGGTCTGTGGTGCCAGCCCGGGTACTCCCCCGGGTGCCGACCCGGGGAAATTTCCGGTAAAGATTATTGCCGGCATTGTCATCGTACTCATCATCGCTGCCATTGCGGTTCTCGTGGCACTGCCAAAACTGCAGGACAGCAGCCTGCCGGGCATGACCGGCCCACAAACACCGGCTCCGACTCCCTATCCCACACCGGCTCCGACGCCGGTCTCGGTTGAGACACCGGCAGAACCGGTGCCCCCGCTTGAACCCTTCCCGGACGCGCTTGCACTCCGGGAATTATTCTATTTCAACAACGAGAGCAAATACGCCAGCCGGGCAACGGTATACCGCGCCTGGATGAACGAGACATACCAGTGGCATAATGATATGGATAACAGGTATTATATCCAGAAACCAAAAGCAGGGAACAAGTACCTGCTGATCTTTGTGAACATCGAGAATATTGGATCGGATGGTTTCCCCTACCCCAAATCCAATAGGATCGTGGTCCATAATGGCGGCAACCTGTACCGGGTCGATACCTCACATTATCTCCCCAACAAGGCAGGGAACAGGGATGCTACCGCAATCGAGATCTTCGAGATCGAGACGTTCTCCGATTATTTCAGGCAGGAATATGTCGAGGATTACGGATACTCCCACGGAACAACCCAGGATTTTGTCTTTCCCGGCAA
>DUHF01000052.1 GCA_013331015.1 Methanoregula sp. | reverse complement strand
GTGGGGATCCTTACCGCCCTGTGTCAAGCAGCACCAGTCCCTGGCCCTTCACGTCCATGTGAGGGATTCTCTTGGCAAGCCCCTTGACAAAGACGGGGCTGACACTGAATTTCCGGGAGAGATCGTTGATCGAACTGTTCCCCTTCCCAAGCTCAGACTCGATGTTCTCCACCACTTCTCTGAGGTTCTCGTCATTGGAGAGCGAGAGGTAGAGGATGTCGGAGAGATCGGAGAGGTTGCACTGGAAGTTTGCCCGGAACTTGTTGTAGGTGGCGCGGAACTCTTTTTCCGGTTTCTTGCCGGGCTTTGGCATCCGCCACTGTTCCTCCACCAGATTGCCTTTCTTTAAGATCTGGAGACAGACCGGAAGATTATCGTCCTGCACCTGCGCCTGGATCTCTTCTTCGGTCATCCAGGATTTGTTCAATAGTTCGTAGACCTTCTTGTACATGGGGTCGTTGAACGTCATCAGGAGAGGAACAAGCTCTACGGGATCGTTGACTATGCGAATGTGGCCCGGCACTGTAAAAACCCTATACATATATCCCCGCGAGTATCAATAAATTTTTGCGACAGAATCATGCAGAAAACAGGCAGGATCACGGTCAAAGGTATTGTCCAGGGAGTCGGGTTCCGCCCGTTTGTGTACGCCAGGGCGGTTGCCCTTGGCATCTCCGGCTCGGTGAAGAATCTCGGAAGCGAGGTCGAGATCCATGCCCGCGGGGAGCGATTTGATGAGTTCGTGGCCATGGTTACCCGGGGTCCCCCGCTCTCCCGCATCGATTCGGTTGACGTTACCTGCACTGACCGGGAAATTCCGGACGGTTTTGTTATTCTTGAGAGCGGAACCGGTTCCTTCACCGGCATGATCCCGCCCGACATTGCGATCTGCGACCAGTGTATTGAAGATATCTTCACCTGCGGCGGGCGGTACGAGCGTTACTGGGCAACGTCCTGCGTGAACTGCGGACCCCGGTACAGTATCATCAAAAACATCCCGTACGACCGCGAGCGGACTTCGATGGACGAATTCTCCCTGTGCCCGTCCTGTTCGGCAGAATATGGCGATCCAAACTCCCGTCGTCACCATGCGCAGACCATTGCCTGCACTGCCTGCGGCCCGGACCTGACGCTCTATGACCGGAGCGGGCGGAAGGTGAAGTGTGCCGATCCCATCCGCGAAGCGGCAGCCCTGCTGGATGCCGGGCGGATCCTCGCCATGCGGGGGATCGGGGGGTTCCACCTTGCCTGCACGGAAGAGTCAGCGGGCGAACTCAAAAAACGGCTCGGACGGACCGAGCAGCCGTTTGCGATCATGGTCCGTCCCGACCATCTCGACCGGCTTGTGCGGGCATCACCTGATGAACGGCGCCTGCTTGAAGGTCCCGTCCACCCGATCCTGGTGCTGGAAAAACGCGACCACACGGCCCATGCCGGGATCAGCAACCTCCACACCATCGGCTGCATGCTGCCGTACACCGGTCTTCACCACCTCCTCTTCGCAGGCCTGGAGCACCCGCTCCTGATCATGACAAGCGCCAACATGCCCGGCTACCCGATGATCACCGACATCGACCACGCGATGGCAAAACTGCACAACAGCGTGGACTTCTTCCTCTCCCACAACCGCCCGATCGTGAACCGGTGCGATGATTCGGTGATGCGCGACAACCAGATCATCCGGCTTTCCCGGGGGATCGCCCCGAAACGGACCGCTGTGGAGCTCGGGGACCGCTGCATCCTCGCTGTCGGCCCCGAGCTGAACGCGAACGCGACCATCTACAAGAACGGGTTTGCGGTCACCTCCCCGCATGTGGGTAATGTCCGCAACCCGGCAACACTCGATTACCTTGAGGAGACGATCCGTAACCTCCGGCGGGTTCTTGGCGCAACGTTCGATGTTGTTGCCCACGACCTCCACCCGCAGTTCCTCTCCACCCGGTTTGCACGGGAGATCGCAAGCGATCAGGGCCTCGAACTCATCCCCGTCCAGCACCACCGGGCCCATATCGCCGCAGCTACGTCAGAGCCTTGCGTGGGGATCGCCATCGATGGGGTTGGTTACGGTGATGACGGCACAATTTGGGGTTCGGAGATCTTTGTCGGCCAGGTGCCGGAGCTGCGCCGGGTCGCCCACCTTGAACCGGTTGCCATGCCCGGCGGCGATCTCGCTACCCGGTTCCCCGAGCGGATGCTCTATGGCGTGCTGCCGGAAGAGCGGGTGATATCCCTCCTTGCTTCCCGGGGCTGGGGCGATGTGGAACTCCGGCTGCTCGGCCAGCAGGTGGAACGGGATTTCAATGTCAGCAGGACCACAAGTACCGGCCGGCTCCTCGACGCGGCATCGGCACTTCTGGGGATCTGCCGCGAGCGGACGTACGATGGAGAGCCGGCAATGAAACTTGAATCCGCTGCTGCCGCCGGCACGGCCGAGACCTGGGATCTCAACACCACAACGGACACGGGGTGCGAGATGCTTTCGGGGCGGGCCCTGATGGAGACCGCGTTTGACCGGATGATGGATGCACGCACGGGTGACCGGCAGGCTGCCTGCGACATCGCCGCCTCGTTCCAGTTCAATCTTGCCCGCGGGATTGCAAAGATGGCAATCCGTGCTGCGGAGCGGGACGGGATGAAGAAGATCGCGCTCTCCGGCGGGGTTGCCTACAATCATGCCATCCGCGAAACGATCCGGCGCGAGATCATTGCCCGGGGGTTTGTCTGCGTCATCAACAACGAGTATCCGCTTGGCGATGGCTGCGTCTCCTTTGGCCAGTGCGTATATGCGGGAAAAGTTCTGCAGGAAAGGCGCTGATACCGGTACATTCGCGCACTTTATCTGTCCTGAAAAGAAAAAAGGTGATCAATGGTGATGGACGCTCCCGATCAGCCCCAGGAACAGGAGAAAAAACTCAAAAATCTTGAGCAGGAACTCAACGATCTCCGGCAGGGCCTCACCGTGGTGACTGATTACTACCGGGATCTTGAAACCGTATCCCGGAGGCAGGACGCGGTGGAGGCAGTAGATACCAAAATCGCCCGCCAGCTGGTGGACGATGAGCGGGAGTTCGAGGGCATCTGGCGGTTCCACGAGGAGATGCTCATCGGGGACACGGATGCACGGGTCCCGTTTGAGCACATGTACGATGCTTTTGTCAGATTCTGTAAAAGGAACGGCCGGATGCCGGTGGATGTAGATGCGTTTGAGTTCGTCTTTGCGCGGATGGAGAACCCGGCACCGGAGATGGACCGCGGCGAATGGATCGGATACCGCCTCCGCACGGACAGCGCCTGAACCCGAAATCACCCGGGTCACATTTTCATGACACACGTCAGGATCACCCGCGAGTCGGATATCCCGCTGATGGGCTCGCTCTATTTCGGGGTCATCGACCGGGGCACGAGCCTGTTGCAGGTCCGGCCCAGCTGCGGGTGCAACATCAACTGCCCGTTCTGCTCGGTTGATGCCGGCCCGCATTCGAAGACCCGGGCGACGAGTTACGAAGTCGAGATGGAGTACCTTGTTGAGGCAGTCCGGGAGATTGCGGCGTTCAAGGGACCGGGCGTAGAATGCCATATCGATTCGCCCGGCGAGCCGCTGATGTACCGCGAGCTTCCCGGCATGGTCGCTGCATTCCGTACGATTCCCGAAGTATCGACCATCTCGGTCCAGACCAACGGCACGCTCCTTACTACAAAAATGATTGCCGCGCTCGAGGCTGCCGGTCTCGACCGGATCAACCTCTCGCTTCATGCCCTCGACCCGGAGCTCTCGCGGATGCTTTCCGGCGTGGATTGGTACGATGTAAATACCCTCATTGCAACCACAAAGGAGATTGTGGCAAGCAAAATCGACCTCCTCATCGCCCCGGTTTATATCCCGGGGATCAACGATGACGAGATCCCAAAACTTATCCGGTTTGCACAGGAGATTGGCGCCGGCAAACGTTTCCCGCCACTCGGGATCCAGAAGTTCGAGCACTATCGGTACGGCCGGTCGCCCAAAGGCGTGAAAGCCCAGAGCTGGTGGCAGTTCTTCAACCGGAGCATCAAACCCTGGGAAGAGGAGGCAAAGATCCCCNNCCCCTCACGATGCAGAAAGGCGATAAAGTGACCGTCGAGATCCGGGCGCCGGGCTGGATCCATGGCGAGATGCTTGGCGTTGCAAACAACCGCGTGGTCTCGGTGTACAACTGCACGAAGCAGTCCGGACAGGTGCGGGTGAAGATCATGGCAACCAAGCACAACATCTATACCGGTATGCCGGTGTGATCCAAATACTCGTGATGGGGGACACGGAAATTTGTGAGATTTGCGTTCATTGAGATTTCTTTTGGCTCTTGACTGCCATGAACGTAGGATGAGGATCCAATTGGATCATTTTGGGTAAGCAATCGAAACAAACCACTCTTCCGGTTTCGTATAAAAAAAATTTGCAACCAATCTCCGGCAAAAAAATTTCAATCGACCCCTCACCCCCCGCTCATTTTTTTTCGATCGATCCCTGACCAAAATCAAGCGCTCCCTCACACCGGAGAACCGGAAATTTTGTAGCATGTACATACCGATTGTAGGATAATTATCCGATTGTAGCTTCATCAACTAACACCCGATGATCGCGATTGAATTTTTTTTTGCAGGGTCTGCCAAGAAAATGTGCCAGGGAATCGTGCACCGGAAATGTGATGCCATGTTCTGCTGAGGTACATTTCACCATGGTTTTGATGAGGGTACTCTTGATCCGGGACATCCTGAATTGTTGAGAGACATATTCCGATATTGTCCATACGTTCAGTTGTCCCTCCCCACCATGACGGGTGCGCGGGAAAGCACGCTTTCGTCATTTCCCAAAAAAACAGATCGTATTTTGAGTTACATAACTCTTTAAGGATGCAATTTTTATATTTCTTCAATGGCAAGCAAGGAGCAGATCGGGCGGAAATGCCCGTATTGCGGGGCAATGTTCACGTACGACGAGTACTTCTGCCGCGCCTGCCACCGTAAGTTCACGGATCAGAACGAACTGGACGCTCCGTCAAGCCATAAACCGGAGATATACATTGTCGGGCTCCCGAAGATCGGGATCACGCTTGTCCTGTCGTTCATCGGCGTCGGGCTTGGCCAGTTCTACAACGGCGACACCATCAAGGGTATCCTGTTCTTCCTCTCGTTCCTGGTAATCTCGTTTGGGTACATCAATACCCCGTACCATACCCAGATTTTCCTGGGCATCTGGATTGTTGCACTCATCGAGGCACTTTATACCACCCGGAAGATTAGCCGGTGCGAGCGATCCTACCCCGGGATCAGTTACCCGTTCTACGCGGAACTGGGACTGCTCTCACTGGTTGCAATCCTGCATGTTCTGACAGGAGAGCCGGACCTGCTGTATATGGCAAAACTGTTCCCGGCCATTGCGCTGGGGACGGGATGACGCGACAGGGGCGGGTACCGGCCGCTTCGCTCACCTGAAATCTTCAAGAACAGAGATATCCCGCAGAATAAGAAGAAAAAAAGAGATTTAGCCGAACAGGGCACCGAGCCC
>DUHF01000241.1:1460-4389 GCA_013331015.1 Methanoregula sp. | reverse complement strand
ATTTCCGCTGTGACCGGGGTGCTGTAGACGAAAACGGATGATTAACTCTGCCCGTAAGGGCACCAGTGCTCGAGCCCGTTCAACCGCGCCGTACCCGCTGTGGAGGGGCCGATGCAGATGATCCGTGCTTTCTGTGCATACCTGCTGATGAGTTCACCGGCTTCTGGTAAAATGAGCCCATCTCCTCCTATGAGGATGACCGCCGCAGATGAAGGATCTGTGGTGAAATAGATCCCCGGTAATGATTCCAGCGAATGCATTGTGCCGGTAATATAGACCTGTTTTCCTGCAAGCTCCGCTGCCATATCCGCCCCGCATGATGCATGTGACGAGCTGACACATGGGTGCAGGGTTCGGGCAAGGCAGAAAAAACCTGCTGCGACATTGACAATGGCCAATGCGGCTCCCCGGACTGCAGGTGTACCAAGGGGTGCTCCAAACATGAACGAGATCTTTGTGCATGCCCGGATCGGGTCAAACGTAGTGAACACTCCTTGTTTTCTCCCGAATTCTGCGGTCATGCAGGCGCCTTTTTCATACCGGCAGTTCACCGAATCCGGATCGACATCCAGCTGGATGCTCCCGTCAGAACAACCCGAATGTTCAAGCAGGGTTTCGAGTTTTTTTACCGATTCGATCACAATGTCCATGAATTCACTCCATTTATCTTTTGTTTAGAATTACCCGGGCAGGGCTTCCGTCAAGGCCTTTGAGCCGCAGGGGGAGCGCAACCATCTCGTATGTTCCTTCCGGCACAGCTGACAAGTCAAGAAGTTCGATGATGATGCAGTTGCTGCCCAGCAGGCAACGATGGACGCTGCCGTCACACGCATAGGATTCAATCGAAGGCGAATCGATGCCAACACAGGAAGCCCCGCAGGTGATGAGATATTCTGCAGCTTCAAGGCTTAATGACGGGTACTGTTCGATGAATGTGGTTTGCCCCGAAAACGATGTTTTGAGCAGGATGCGTTTCTTGCCATCAAGTCTCTCAAGAAGGTGCTTTTTGGTAATGATGCCTTGTTCCTGGCTAAGATCGATCACTCTACAGGTGCCGATCAGGCTCTGCAAGGGAACCGTATCAATGGTATCTCCGGTTTTGAGGTAATGCACCGGCGCATCGATGTGCGTGCCGGTATGTGAACTCAGGTGCAGGTCGCTTATCAGGTAATTCCCTGCATCCTTCTGGGAAAAACAGGGTTGAATATCCCCGGGATATACGAGCATCCCGGGAGCAAGGGGGCGGGTCACATCAAACCACTTCATGCATTTCCTCCTTCCCAGCCATACTCCCCGATCAGGGGGACAAAACGGACGCTCCCGTGATGCGTTTCCACAAACCGGCCACCTGAATTTTTAATTCTGACAAGTTCCTGGATGTCCCGGTCTCCAACCGGTGCAACGAGTTGTCCCCCATCGTCAAGCTGATCGAGAAGAGGCTTAGGGATCTGCGGGGTAGCCGCAGTAATGATGATGCCATTATACGGGGAATCCGGGGGATGCCCGAGCGTGCCATCCGCTACAATCACCTTTGCATTGGTGATGCCCAGTGTTTCAAGGTTCGATCGGGCAAGAGCAGCCACAGCAGGTATCCTTTCGATGCTGATCACCTCTGCTGCCAGCATTGCAAGGATTGCAGCCTGGTAGCCACTACCTGCCCCGATCTCAAGAATCCTGTCCTCCGGTTTTGGATCCAGAAGTTCAGTCATGACTGCAACGATGTATGGCTGGGAGATGGTCTGGCCATTCCCGATAGGCAGGGGGCTGTCATCATATGCTGAACGATCATGGGGCGGGGGGATGAAAATGTGGCGGGGGATCTGCTGCATTGCTGCGAGAATACGGGGATGCTTTATCCCGCGGGCAGCGATCTGGTGTTCCACCATCCTGAGGCGCTCACCTGCCCGGGGATATTCAGTCATAAAATCTCGTCAAAATCCTGATTTTTCTGCAACATCAATCGATGCATCGATCTGCTTCTGGAGGGCATCCGGAAGGCCGGATATCTTTACGTCAAGGAATCCACGGATTATGGTAGCGGTAGCCTCATCCTCGTCGAGTCCGCGGGACATCAGGTATTCTATCTCGTCCTTTGCCAGTTTTCCAACAGCTGCTTCATGGGAGAGTTCTGTTCCAACAACGGACCCTTCGATCTCCGGAATGGCATAGATCACCCCATCCTTGAGGATGAGGCCTTTGCATTCCAGATGGCCGCGGGTACCGGCCACTTTTCCGTTGATATGCCCTCGGGAGATGATCGTCCCTCCCTTGGTGATGGCACGGGTAACCAGTTCTGCGCTTGCACCGGGGGCTTCAAGGATCGCACGGGATCCGATATCCATGTGTGAACCGGGAGTCGATACCACGATGCTGCTGAACCGGGCAACTGAATTCGCACCAGTGAGGGTCGCTGTCGGATACATTTGTATCTTTTTCACCGGTTGCATGCAGACGTAGTTGGAGAGGAAGACCCCGTTCTCTTCGATAATGGAGGCACTTCTCGGTTGCACTTCGATGTCTTCGCCCCAGTAGTGGATCATCGTGAAACTGATCTTTGCGTTCTTTTTGATGTAGAACTCCGATATGCCGTAATGCGCACCGCCTTTTCCCACATGAGAGCCGCTTGCGCATCCTGAGATGATGTGCAGCTCGGCCCCCTCTTCAGCAATGATGATGTTATGGGCATGCTGGATCCTGTCCCTGCCAAGAAAAAGACAAGTCTGGATGGGAAGGACATTTTTTGATCCCTTATGGGCGATGATAACATACCCGTTGGGATCTTTTTGTTCTGCAACGTATTTTGTGATGTCATCCTTTTCCGGTGAAACCGCCTTCCACGTGTACTCCTTCAACCAGTCGTACTTCTCCATTGCCTTCCGGTAGGGAAGCACCTCGATGTCTGACTCCTCGCATTCTGCATGAACCATAT
>DUHF01000241.1:0-1314 GCA_013331015.1 Methanoregula sp. | reverse complement strand
TCGCACATCACATGTCCTTTATCTGCATCAATGTAATCGAGGATATATCCCGTGTGGGTGATGACAAGCCCGCTCTTCTTCCGGTTGATGATATGCTTGTCCTTCTCAAGGAGACCGCCGATCGTTGTTCCGATCAGCGAGATATTCTCAAGGTCAACTCCGCTTTCCGGTTCATCTAGCATGACAAAGTCCGGGTTCTGGAGCATCAGTTGGAGTACCTCGCTGCGCTTGATCTCCCCCCCGGAGAAACCCTTGTTGATGTCCCGCTCGAGGAACTTGTCCAGGTGGACCGTCTTTGCCATCTTTATTATATCCTCATCCTTTGTTCGTGAGATGGCAGTCAGCATCTTTCCCAGTTTAAGGCCGGAGATTGTAGGTGGGCGCTGGAACATCATGCCGATGCCCCGCTGTGCCCGTTCATGGGCATGCATCCCGGTCACATCCTCCCCTTTGAACAGGATCTGTCCCCGGGTTATTACATAATTGGAAAAACCCATGATCGTCATCAGGAGCGTTGTCTTTCCTGATCCGTTTGGGCCAAGGAGCACGTGAGTCTCGCCTTCCCCGATAGAGAGGTTGATATCGTGCAACACCTCCTTGTCACCGACATTTACTGACAAGTTCTTGATTTGCAGCATAGAGTAATCACAAACACTATGTCTATTGCTCCAATTAACGCTTTTGACGTGAACGTGTCAAAAAAAAACGACAGCCTTTAACGGATCTGTGGGAATATTACTGTTCAGGACGAGAGTTCATGCGGCCAGAAAAAGTCCTAAACAAGGATTACAAAGCCAAAATTCGGAAGGGGACCCGTACCGCCAACATGAGTCATATTACTCCGGAAACCCCCGACATCGATCCCTTCATAAACCGGCTCATCTGCGGCGATTCGCAGCAGGTCCTCTCCCGCATACCGGACCAGAGTATTGATCTTATCATTACGTCCCCTCCGTATAATTTCGGCCATTCCTATGCACAGGACCCGCACGATGACACTCATGAATGGAACGAATATTTCGCTACCCTCTTATCTGTCTGGAAGGAATGCGACAGGGTATTAAAGCCCGGTGGCAGGATTGCGGTGAACCTCCAGCCGCTCTTCTCGGATTATGTTCCCACTCATCACATCATTTCCCGTCAGCTTGCCTCCCTCGGGCTCCTCTGGAAAGCAGAGTTCCTGTGGGAGAAGAACAATTACAATGCAAAATATACCGCATGGGGGAGCTGGAAATCCCCCTCTATGCCGTATATAAAATATACCTGGGAATTCATCGAGGTGTTCGACAAGATCACGCACAAGAAGACCGGAAA
>DUHF01000194.1 GCA_013331015.1 Methanoregula sp. | reverse complement strand
TGCCAACGGATCACCCCAAACTTGCTCAGGCAACGGACTTCCCCATGAAACACCCGTTTGAGTACAAGCGGTACCATGATGAGCTGAAGAACCGGATCTTTGCCGAGATCAACAATAAGCCCGGCCGCATCCACCCGGAAGTTCCGGGAGTTCCCGGGCAACTGGTCAAAAAAGTTCTGTACGGCGGGCTCTTTCCCCCGGCGATAGAAGCGGTCTGCAACCAGTACGGGCTTTTAGTGCGGGGAAAGAAGGTCCCGTATGAGGACTTCTTCCGCCTCTATTCAAAAGCGATCATTGCTACCGACCTTCCCGGGTACGAACTGATCATCTACCTGCGGTCGAAGCAGAAGAAGGAGTACCACAAGATGATCCAGACAAAGGACGGGCACTTCAGGTTCGAACGCCCCACGCCGCCAAGGGTCGGATTCTTCCTCTGGCTCGAATCGATCCAGCCGACTCTCGGGACCCGGGCAGCGCTCGGAGTTCTCGATGCTTTCTCAATTGCCGCTGAACACCCGCAAAGATAAAAAAAAGAATCCTCTCCGGCCGGCGTGGTGCAATCAGCCGGCCGGTTGTATCTTTTACTATTCCCGGGTTGCTGCATGGGGTGGCATGGCATATGATCCAATACCAACCCGCGCATTGGCCGGCAGTTCTTCCTGTGCCTCACCGGTCCGGATCCGGATCGCCTTCTCAACCGGCAGGACAAAGATCATCCCATCCCCGACCTTTCCGGTCCGGCAGGATTCGGTTATTGTCCTGATCAGAAGGTCAACCTTGTCATAGGGTACAACCACTTCTATCTGGACCTTTGGGAGAAGATCGACCATCATCCGTCCGCCGCGATACTCAAGGGCGATGCCCTTCTGTTCACCGCGTCCCATGACCTCGGTGATGGTCATGCCGGCATACCCGTTCTCCTCAAGGGCTTTCTTTACCATTTCAAGCCGTTCGGGCTTGATGATTGCTTTTACCAGTTTCATTGTCATCGTGCTCCTTTCTGGTCCGCTGCAACAGGGTGCTGGACACTGGCGCTTATACACTCTTCGTTTTTCATCCCATAAGTGCAGCCGTGGCGATCCTGCGGAGAGTCTGCTGCGACCCGGAACTTCCGTGTGGATTCTCCAACCCGGATCCGGATGGCGTCATCGACCGGCAGGACGATGATCCTGCCATCACCGGCTTTTCCCGTCCGGCACGATTCCATGATGATGCCAATCAGGACATCAACCCTCTCGGGCCCTGTTATCATATCTACCTGGATACGGGGGAGGGTGTCCTCCTGCATGAGGCCCTTGCAGAGTTCCTGCAGGCGGAGATGGTTCTGCTTACCACCCTCAATTGCGGTGATGGTCATGCCAGAGAACCCGTTCATTTTGAGTGCTTCGCACAGGATCCCAAGTCGTTCCGGCCGCAGTACTGCCCGTACCAGTTTCATCATGATCACACACCTTTTGATTGCGCGGTCACCGGCTGCGAGATATCGAGGCTGGCATAATCCTCCTTTTCCGTGGCAGGAGAGATCAGATCCGATATCGCATACGTGGCGGTATCTGCCATCCGTTCGATTGGAAGTTCGTCAAGCGATTCACCGGTCCGGATACGGACAACCTTCTCGACGGGGGCAACAAAGATCCGGCCGTCACCAACCCTCCCGGTCCGGCACGATTCGGCGATGGTGTTCACCAGGAGATCGACCTGGTCGTACTTCACCACCATATCGATCTGGATCTTGGGAAGGAGGTCAACATTCATGCGACCCCCGCGGTACTCAAGGGTGATGCCCTTCTGCTCCCCATGCCCGTTCACATTGGTGACGGTCATGCCGGAGAACCCGTTCTTCTCAAGCGCCTTCTTTACCAATTCAAACCGCTCGGGTTTGATGATTGCCTTTACCAGTTTCATGGTTCTCTTCTCCCGTTAGCAGCGCTCTCCGTGCTGCGAGATATCAAGGCCGACATACTCCTCCTCTTCCGTCACCCGCAGGCCGATGGTCTTGTCGATTACCACTGCAAGGACATACGTAACCACGAACGCGTACACAACAGCAGCCAGTGCGCCAGCTGCGTTTGCAACAAACTGGTGTACGTTTCCTTCGATAAGACCGGATGCCCCGTTAACCGCCGCTACCGCAAAGATACCGGTTGCGAGCGCGCCCCAGAGGCCGCCCATCCCGTGGATTGCCCACGCATCGAGGCTCTCGTCAAGGCCTTTCCGGATACGCCAGAGCATGATACCGTAACAGAACATCCCGCCAACCGCCCCGATAAGGATAGCGGCTATCGGCGTGACGAATCCTGCTGCCGGAGTGATTGCGACAAGACCTGCAATCGCACCGCTGACAAAGCCAAGCGAACTGGGCCGGCCTTTGACCCAGCTTGCAAACATCCATGCCAGCGCACCTGCCGCTGCCGCGATGTTGGTCGTGACAAAGGCATTTGCCGCCAGGCCATCTGCTGCTATCGCGCTGCCCGCGTTGAACCCGAACCAGCCGAACCAGAGCAGCCCGGCGCCGAGAATGGTCAGCGGGATGTTGTTGGGCTCCATGACATACTGCCCAAAGCCAGCCCGTTTCCCGATCACGATAGCGAGCGCAAGCGCGGCGAACCCGCTGCTGATATGCACGACCGTGCCGCCGGCAAAGTCCAGCGCGCCGAACTGTGCAGCCCAGCCGCCACCCCACACCCAGTGGGCGAGGGGGTCGTAGACGAGGGTTGTCCAGAGCAGGGCGAAGACGATGAACGCGCTTAACTTGACACGCTCGGCGATTCCCGAGGTCACGATCGCCATCGTAAGTCCTGCAAAGACCAGCTGGAAGACCATGAACAGGAGACCGGGGATGGCCTCGCTGAACGGCCCGGGGCCCATGGTGACGTTGTTGAGTCCAAGGTACTCGAGATTGCCGATGAAACCGCCGATATCGGATCCAAACGCAAGCGAGTACCCGATCACTACCCACTGGAT
>DUHF01000141.1:2841-3200 GCA_013331015.1 Methanoregula sp. | reverse complement strand
GCGAGCTGGACACTGCAGGTCTTGTCCACGTACTCGTAGGTCTTGACGATGAGGTTTTCCAGGATGCGCATGACCTCGTGGTGGTCGGCAAACGAGACCTCGATATCGATGCTGGTTGCCTCGTTGAGGTGCTTTGTCGTATTGTGCTCCTCGGCGCGGAAGATCGGGCCGATCTCGTACACCTTCTCGCAGCCGGCCGCCATCATCATCTGCTTGTAGAGCTGCGGGCTCTGGTTGAGGAATGCTTCCTTGTCGAAGTACGCGATAGGGAAGAGCTCGGTGCCTCCCTCGGTTGCGGCAGCAACGATCTTGGGGGTGGTGATGTTCGTGAAGCCCTCGTTGTGGAGGAACTCGTTGAT
>DUHF01000141.1:0-2786 GCA_013331015.1 Methanoregula sp. | reverse complement strand
TCGAGGAACCGGGCATCGAGCCGGGTGTCGAGTTCTGCTGATACCTTCTCGGAGACATCGAGCGGGAGGGGCGTCTCGGCAAGGCTGATGATCTCGATCGATTCGGGAACGAGTTCGCGGCCACCGGGAGCCTTCTCGATCGCTTTGACCGGCCCGGTTACCCGGACAACGGATTCGCGGGAGACTGCCTTGACCGCGGCAAGAACCGCTTCTGAAACTTTCTTTTTCGGGATGGTCACCTGGATGATGCCGGTCCGGTCGCGGATGAGCATGAAGGCGAGGCCGCCGAGGTCCCGGACCTCGTGGACCCAGCCGCAGATTTCTGCCTGGCCGGACTCCGGTGTGACATTCTGTATCGGGATGCGCATAAAATCCTATAACAATGGGGCGGGGGGGATAATGGACTTTATGGGGAATGTAAAAAAAAGAGTCCGGCCGCAGGAAAAACCCGCCACATTTATATTTCGTCCCCTCGTTTGTTGAATAGGAGAATTCCATGACAGATATCACCAGTGAAAATACCGCATCGCAGGAAAAAGCCGGCTGGAGTCTTTGGACGAAGATCCTCCTCGGGGTAATCGCGCTCGTAGCAGTCGTTGCGATTCTTGCGGTCGTGACCCTGACCGTTGCCGTCATCGACTCGCAGACAGGTACCTCGTTTCCCTACAGCACCACCTACCGGGTCAGTATCCCTGATGGTGAACCCGTAACCATGGGAACCACCAAGATCCTTGTCCTGACCTACGAGAATGAGGCGGTAACGGAGGTCGATGGTGTCAAGGAGAAGCTGGTCGTCGGCCAGGAACGGGTCATCAGCCCGCGGTATGCCCGGGTCTCCTCGCTCGGTGTCCCGCTGATGGACACGGACTTCCAGATCACCCTCAAGTACCTGGGCACTTCAGGCAACAACGCCCTGTTCGATATGACCGTAAAGACCTCAAAGCAGGTCCCGGAGATGGTCCTCAGCAAGCTCATCCCGTCAGGAATGAACGCGGTGCCCGTGTAACAAAAAACTGGGTAATAAAAAAAAGAATACTTTTTTCTTATTCCATTGCCCGCATCACATCCGGGTAGAGCACGTCATCCCGCGAGTCCAGCGTGATCGTGGCAACGGTTCTGCTGATATCGTCAAGCGGGTTTGCAAGGATCTTTGCCGTCGAGAGCGTGTAGAGCGTAGTACCGATGTAGAGCGAGCGTTTCACCTCGTTCTTCGAATTCCCGTACCAGTAGTAACTCTCGCCCTGCGTCCCGTGCTCAACCGTGCCTTTCAGGATGAAGCCGCTCGAAGGATCGACCCCAAAGACATATGCCCCGTACCAGACCTGGGGCCGGGTGCTGCCGATCTTCTCCATGCCCGTCGTGTCCTGCCGGACAACCCGAACCGGAATAACCAGAAGGTTCTTTGACTTGTCGAAGAGGAACGCCTTGTGGTCCGAGAGGACTGCGGAGTCCGAGCCGGCATCGCCGATCTCGACCTTTCCCACCTGCCGGGGGTTCTCTACATCCCTCACGTCAAAGAGGGCGAGCTTGATGCCCTGCGTTGAGACCCCGCCCCATTCGTTCGTTCCCGTCTCCTTGCCAACCCCGATGATATAGTCCTTTTCGTACGGGTGGAGGTAATCGGAGTAGCCCGGGATCTTGAGTTTCCCGAGGATCTTCGGGTTCGTGGGTGTCGCGAGATCGATGACAAAGAACGGGTCGATCCGCTTGAAGGTGACCATGTAGAGCCGGTCGCCCATGAACCGGGTCGAGTAGATCGTCTCCTGCTCCGCGATGTGGGTAAGTTCGCCAATGGTCTTCATGCCGGAATCGAGGACAAAGACATTGTTGTACTCGTACGAACCCCGGGTTGTATAGACGTTCGAAGTGGTTGCCACGCGGAGGTTGTTGTTGTACTCGTCCATCGCAAACTGGTTTTTCAGGTATCCCGGCACCTCGCCCCTTGCAATGTAGGTGATGGCGCCATGGTTGATCGCGATCTTGTGGATCGTCGTGGTGCTCTGGTCGATCTCCTTCTTCAACAGCTTCTCCTCTTCCTGCGCCTTCATGTCCGCGATAACGCGCTGCTTCTCTGCTTCGTTCATCCGGTTGAAATCTTCCCAGAGGACAGAGGAGGTGGCACCGGAAGACGAACTCATGGGAGCCCGGTCGTCAACGGCGATTGCCGGCTCAGCCATGCCCCTGCGCCAGATGTTGTGGTACTTCTGGTAACTGATGTACATCGCGTCTTCCGATACGTACATGATGTTGCCGTTCCCGACAAGGTACGTCTTTGCATCCTTCTCGTCTGCGCTGGTTGTATCAAACGAGGTGACGGTGGTGAACGCGTAACTCCGCTCGGGGTTGTCGAAGTAGTACACGTCCGGCGTGACAATGCATTTTGCATTCTCCCTCACGCACGGGACGCGGATCTCCTCGTCCCGGTAGTTGTACACCTGCTCGCGGGTGACCAGGTAGAGGTTGCTGCCGATAAGCCGGGCATCGAGGTAATCGCCATCGATCTCGTAGTCTTTGACAACCTTCGGGCTCTTCCGGTCGCTGATGTCGTAGAAGACGGCATGGGTTGCGGGCGAGTACCCGCCATAATAGGGCATGGACTTCACCAGTGAAGCAGAAACGGGTTCATCCCCGCTGTCCCGGGAAGGGGATCCGGTCGTGAAGAGGACGAGCCGGTTGCCCGAGACGAAGATATCCTTTGGTGAATCGTCGATCGTGGTCTTCGAGACGATCGCGGCACCGGAGGCCGGGTAGGCATCGACAATGGTCAGGGTGTCGCCTGAGATGAC
>DUHF01000302.1 GCA_013331015.1 Methanoregula sp. | reverse complement strand
CATCCCCGAACAGGACTGCCTGGACAATCAGAACCAGGGTAAGAATGAAGATAGCCGCAAACGGTGAACCGAGGATGATTGCCGCAAGCGCCCCTCCCACGAGATGCCCGCTGGTTCCCATCGATACCGGCAGGTTGAATGACTGGAGAGCAAAGATGCCGGCTGCCAGCACGGCAACAAGCGGAAGTTTCTCCTCGTTCATTTCATTGCGTGCCCACCGGAGGGCAAGCGCGATAAAGACCAGGGCAATGATCCAGTAGATCGCGCCCTGCCATATGGGAATGAATGCGTCAGGAATGTGCATGAGTCACCAGTTTGTGTTACGAATTTGATGTAATGTGCAATTTTTTAGATTATGAATGTTATCATTTAAGATTTTTTACCATATTTTTTTAGGGAAATCCCCGGACAATTTCGGCCGGTGATGTCGGGTCGGGCCCCTGCCGGAACCTGCCTTCAAAAACCGTCATCTCGAACCGGGCGCCCTTTTCGGGCTCCCCGGTCTCACGGATCGTGATGCCGGTGATTGCAAGGATCTCGTGGATTAAAAAAAGGCCAAGACCGGAGTCCCTGCCAAATCCCTTGGTAAAGATATGCTGCTTGTCCTTCTCTAAAATACCCGTTCCGTCATCTTCGCAGATTAGTACCATCGCGGAGCCTTCCTGCCGGCAAAAGAACGTGATCCGCGTCACCTCTCCCCCGTGACGGAGTGCATTGTCAATCAGGTTGTAAAAAACCTTGCCTATCATCGGATCGGCAAAGATTTCGAACCGGCCGGTGCATACCTCCAGCCGGATCCCGGCAGGGTTCAGCTGCTCTGCGGCAGAACGGATCGTCCTGTCCAGCGGGTACCATGCGGGAACCTGCGCTCCGATCTCCTGGTAATCCCTGGTAAACGCGATCTGGGCCTCTATCCCATGGACATTCTTTTCCATATTCCGGAGATTGTCAAGGAGATTGCCGTCAGGTATTGCGGCTGCGTGGTCCTTTGCAAGGTCGAGATTTATCAGCAGGGCAAATACCCGGTTCGAGATATCGTGACGGGTGATCTGCGAGAGGAGCAGGAGTTTCCCGTTTGCCGTTGCAAGGGCAGCCTCAACCCGCTGCCGCTCGGTAATATCGCGAGCCAGTTCATCATTCATGCTTGAGAGTTCCCGCGTCCGCATCGTGACCCGTTCCTCAAGTGTGCCGGTCAGCACCTCAAGTTGCTTCTGCGCGGCGCTCCGTTCGGCTATCTCCTCTTCAAGGCTGGCATAATTGTTCCTGATCTCATAAGCAAGGAGGGCAACAATGGCGATCATCAGGATAAAGACCGCACGATTCGGGAGATCAGAAATATTCTCCTGCACGGATCCGGACGCAAGACTGCCTGCGAGAAGTGCTCCGGAAAGGAGCCAGGCAATCAGAAACGGGGAATAGCGGTGGGGGAGCCAGACGGACATCAGGAGAGGGACAAGATACAGGATCCAGATCACGAACCCGAGCGGGATGAGGATGTCAGCAGCAAGGATGCCGATCGTGAGGCAGAGAATCGCAGCAAGGATGGACTGCTGTTGCTCCCGGGGCGTTGTTCCCAGGTTTATCCGGATCATTTCTGCATCGCTCCTGACGGTTGTGGGAAAATACTCCTCCCTTGGATAAGTACATTCCTTTTTCATTCTCCTCTTCCAAATGATGCCTCCGTGCAGATTCGTGGCGCAGTGTTGCACAGGATTGATCGGGTTGAATGCATGATTTTGTACGATATGGGGGGCATTCGCAAAACTGGCTGACCGGGATTGAGCACAAAATTACAAAATTTTTTATAAAGCAAACTGCTGATAAAAAAATATATCCCTTTTCAGTCAATAACCAAAGATAATGGTCACCCTCCTGTACGTTGATGACGAACCGGATCTGCTCAATCTCGGCAGACTCTTCCTCGAACGGGGCGGCGAATTCTCTGTAACTACTGCTGGTTCCGCACAGGAGGGCCTGGAAAAACTCTCAACAGCAGCATTTGATGCGGTCATCTCTGATTACCAGATGCCGGATATGGACGGGCTGGAGTTTTTGGGAACGGTCCGCAGCCTGTACGGGAACCTCCCGTTCATCCTCTTTACCGGACGGGGCCGGGAGGAAGTGGTGATCGAGGCGATCAACCTCGGGGTTGACTTTTACCTCCAGAAAGGCGGGGATGCCAAATCACAGTTTGCGGAACTGCGGCACAAGCTTCACATCGCCCTTGAACGGCGCCGGACGCACGATGCCTTGAAAAGCGAGAACGAGAAGAACCGGAACCTCATGGATCATGCCAGTGATGCCATCTTCATCATCGACACTGCAACCGGCATGATCCTCGATGCCAATAAGAAGGCACGGGACATCACGGGTCTGACCCCTGACGAGATCACCTCTTTGCATTACCTCTCCCTTCATCCTCCCCAGTATCATGACCAGTACCGGGCTGAAATCGATGCCATGATCCTGGAGGGATCAGGATCCCGGACCCTTACCCTCCTTGGTGCGGGAGGACGACATATCCCGATGATCATCAGCGCGAACGTCATCGATCTTGACGGCAGGCCCTGCCTTATGGGCATCTTCCACGACATCTCGGAGATCCAGATGACGCAGGATGCCCTGCAGCTGGCAAATAAGAAACTCAACCTGCTCGCCGAGATAACGCGGCACGACATACGGAACAAGCTGACCGTGATTGGCGGGTATCTCGATCTCATGAAAAGCCGTCCGCCGGAACCCGACTACTCGATGTATGGAAAAAAGATCACGGCCACCGTGAAGGTCATTGGGGAGAATATCGAGTTCTCCAAGATCTACCAGAACCTCGGTGTGACGGCTCCCCTCTGGCAGAACGTGCGCGATGTCTTCTTCCGGGCCTGCACGCATATCGACATAAAAAATCTCACGATCCAGTCGGATACCCAGGATCTGGAGATCTTTTCTGATCCCCTGCTTGAACGGGCATTTTTCAATTTTATCGAGAATGCACTCCAGCATGGGGGCAGCGTCACCATGCTCCGGATCACCGCAGCAGAGTCAGCATCCGGTGGAGTTACCCTCCGTATCGATGACAATGGCATCGGGATCCCGCCCTTTGATAAAGCAAATATCTTCGGGAAGGGGTTTGGCCGGAATACCGGCCTTGGATTGTTCCTCGTGCAGGAGATCCTCTCCATCACCGGCATAACCGTCTGCGAGACCGGGGAGTACCAGAAGGGTGCACGGTTCGAGCTCCATATCCCGCAGGGCAAATACCGCTACCCGCGACACCCGCAGGGCGAGCGCTGCCACATTCTCATTCCTGCCCAGCATAATTCCTGATCGTTTTTAGGAAGCATCACCACAGGGAGCGGAGCCCGGTGATGAGTAAGGGTTTCAGGAGCCTGAGCACGGCGGGTTTGATGAGAAGTTTCTTTACCAGTTTCCCCGGCCGGTCCATGTCGCCGTGCTCTTCGATGGTAGAAACGATCTCCGGATCATTTAATGCAAGGAGCAGGGCATCAATATCTTCCCCGGACAGTTTCTGGCGGAGAGTAAACAACCGGTATCCTGCCTCCAGCTCGTGGCCGAAATCCGCCTTCCAGCGCTGTTCGTACCCGGCAAGGGCCGGATTGGTGAAGGTATCGCTGCTGCACGCTTCTGCTGCAACCGCAGCCGCATGCCGGGCCGAGCGGACACCGGTATAAATACCACCCCCTGAAGTTGGCTTGGCAAAACCTGCCGCATCCCCGACAAAGAGGGTCCGGTTCCCGTAGGTTTTTGGCATGATGCCCAGCGGCAGTGTTCCGGTGACCAGATGAACAGAGCGGGAGCCGAACTTTTTTACAAACGCCCTGAACCGGTTTGGAATATCGGTTGCACCGCAGAGCCCGACCCGGATTCTCCCGGGGCCGACAGGGATCGACCAGCCGAAGAACTCCGGAGATGCATCCGGGTAAATCTCCACCTTGCGGGGATCACAGTCAGAGATCAGATCGGTCTGGATACCGGCAAGACAGGTCCTGGCTCGCTCCATTCCGGTCAGGCGGGCGATCGTGCTGCGGGGACCGTCGGCTGCGATCATAACCCGGAACCGGAACTCCTCATGGCCGTATGCCCCCCGTGTCCGTACAGAGGTTTCCCCGCGTTCACAGACC
>DUHF01000240.1 GCA_013331015.1 Methanoregula sp. | reverse complement strand
GCAATCTTGAAGAGGAGATTGAGCATGTGGTTGCCAAAGAGATTGAGCCGGGAGAACGATCCCTCCTCGGCATTCATCAGCCGGTCACCGATGACCTGGTCGAACCCTAAAAAGAGCGGGGTGAGCATCTTCTCGGCATCTTTGGATGAGTAGGTCCCGTCACCATCGAGCATCAGGATATAGGGCTGTTCAATCACCTCGAATGCTTCGATAATTGCGTTTCCTTTCCCCTTGCCGGACTGGGTGCGGACATTTGCCCCGGCTTCCCGGGCGAACTTTACGGAATTGTCCGTGCTCTTCCCATCGATAACAAGGATATGGTTGTACCCAAGCGCCTTGAACTCCTTGACCACGTTCCCGATCGTGGGTGCCTCGTTTAAGGTGGGGATTAAGATGCAGACCTCATCTTTGTTGAATTTCATCGGTATAGTATTTTATAGCGGGTGTCATAAGTGCTTCTATGCACCTGCCAAAAAAGGGTCTCCGGGCGCTGGGTATTGCCGAGAGCTGTGCCGGGCGTACCCGTTCGATCCTTTCCGGGGTGGTTATGAGAAAAGATCTCCGGGTTGACGGGTTTTGTTCCGGAACCGTCACGGTCGGGGGAACCGATGCAACCGACTCTATCCTGACAATGGTGCAAAATCTCGACCGGAAAGATCTCAATGTTATCCTGCTGTCGGGTTGTGTGATCGCCTGGTTCAATATCATCGATCCGGGGCGCATCGCCGCAGAGACCGGCCTGCCGGTCATCTGCGTCACGTACGAGGAGTCGGATGGGCTCCTTGACGACATCCGCGCTCATTTCCCGGGTGACGATGCCCGCCTGGAAGCATACCGGAAGCTGGGTGACCGAAAACCGGTTCTCCTCCACACCGGCCAGACCCTCTACCTCCGGTCTTATGGGATGGATGCTGCCGATGCAGCGCGGTTCTGCGATGACTTTACGCTGGACGGGAAGATACCCGAACCCCTCCGGGTGGCCCGGCTCTGTGCCCGGCAACTCTTCGGGAGAGCGGAGACCGGTTAATCGGGCTCTGCACCCTGAACGGTTGCCCAAAACAAAGAATTCATACCCTGAAGAAAAAAACGGATTGATACAATATTTTTCGATTATTTGGGAGTTGAAAGAAACCATGCCAACCGATGCTAAGAATGCCCGCTGGGTCTGTCTTGAATGCCACTGGATTTACGATCCTGCAAAGGGTGATCCCAGGAACGGGATACCGGCAGGCAGCCCGTGGGATCAGGTTCCCGATACCTGGCGCTGCCCGGAATGCAGGATCTTCAAGGCCAAGAAGGGTGTCTTCAAGCGGCTTGATGATTAAAACAACAGATCCATCCACTTTTTTGTACTATCGGTCGTATGCGGCCAGGTGTCCCGGGAGATTATCTGGTTCGTGTCGCGGTCATACACTTCGAATTGCACGACATCGCCCGGATGAAATGTCTTGTCCGAGTAATCGATAAAGATGGTTGATTGCGGGTACCAACGGTAATTATTGGTGCCATATCCTCCCAGGTTCTGGATTCCAAAATGATTTGTCGGGATAAAATCATGACCATTAATTGTCGGGATAAAGCACGGGAGCAGTTTGCCGTTCCGGTACGTTTTTGCATAGAGTTTCCGGTTATCATACGCACGATCCCCGGTATTTTTTACCACCAGGTAACTGTCGTAATTGAGGACGCCGTGCTCGTTCGTGTGCCGGAGAAGGGTGATCTCGAATACCATTGGCACATCCTCCCTTACAAGAAATGCCGGCAACTGGATGAGTTGCATCAGGAGAAGCGCTGCGAGGATGAGAGTCGCTGCTATCATCAGGATTGTGCCATTTGCATTGGAAGTGGATGATTCAGTGTCAGGCAGCAATATTTGTACTTTTATTAATACCTTTAATACTGTTTCGAAATAAATTCCAAACAGGGCAAAACAAAACAGCACGCAAAAAAACTCTCATACGTTCCAAACATAGAATGGACCGGGTTTTTTTGGGTTGCTATTCTGTCAGACAATGAGACCGATTGCATGAAGGATGGAACGGTGAATTTTCTCTCTGACCCGGAGGAGATGATCCATCATAAACATCCGCTAACATAAATATCTCCGGTACAAATCTCAAGTATCACCGGTAACCTGTTAAGAGGACCATTTCCCGATGCCTCCTGAATACGAAGCAGCCAATCCCCCATCACGGCAAAAAGGCCGCGAGTTCTACCTCGAAGGCCTTGCACTCGGACGGGAAGGCAGGCATGAGGATGCACTCACTTCCTTCTCGCTTGCCCTTGCGGTAGATCCGAACCTTGCCCTTGCCTGGGTAGGGCGGGGCTTTGCCCTTGGCAAACTCGGGCGCTACGAGGAGGAGATCGAGTGCTGCGAGAGGGCCATCGAAATCGATCCATACTGCATCGATGCCTGGAACAACAAGGCATTCGCGTATGGCATGCTCGACCGGTTCGAGGACAAGGTGATCTGCTGCGAGAGGGCACTCGCAATCGATCCCGAGAACGCCACTGCGTGGAACAACAAGGGCGTTGCCCTCGGGATGCTGGGCAGGTTCGAGTCCGAGATCCAGTGCTGCGACCGTGCCATCGAGATCCGTCCCCGTTACCTCTCGGCATGGGTGAACAAGGGTTTTGCCTACGGGAAACTGAAATGGTTCGAGCAGGAGATCCTCTGTTACGACCGGGCCCTGAAGATCTACCCGTTCTACTTCTCTGCCGTGATCAAAAAGGGCATCGCGCTCATCAACCTGAAGCGGTACCGCGAGGCGGTCGAAGTCTTTGATCGTGCCCTCACGATCGAGCCGGACCATCCCAATGCCCTCTACCGCAAGGGACTTGCACTCAGCATGCTCTCCTTACACGAGGATGCAATACGCTGCCTTGAGCTGGCACTCGAACGTGACCCGGCAATCGCCGATGCCTGGGTTGTCCTCTCCAACTCCTGTTTCATGCTCGGAAAACTCGAGGAGTCTGCCCGGGCATTCGACCAGGCGTATTACCTCGATGTCAAGGATGTCCGCTCGGGTGTCCGGCGCGGGATGTCCATGCTCAAGATCGGCAAATTCGACGACGCCCTGCGGTGCTTCTCGGATGTCTTTGGCGTCCTGCTCCGGTAACCCCGCATATACCCGGCTTTTTTATGCCTGATCCGCAAACCGGATTGTATGGATGTTGAAGAGTTCGTCCGCACGCGGATTGCGGACGGCACAAATGAGGAAACCATACGCCATGACCTGGCCGACCAGATACGTTGTATCAAAAAGACCATCAGCCCCTCGTTTGCCAATGCATTTGCCCGTGCGGTGATCGATGAAGTGAAAAATTCCCGCAATCTTACTGGTGATCTCTTCACGCTGGATGCGGCCGGGGTAAAGATGGGGGAGTTCGGCGTGGGATCGCGGGGGAAGGGCGACTTCTTTGCCCACCGCCAGATCGCCCGGATTATCGGTAAGACCTCGGCCTCGGTTGGCGTGGATGAGATGGACGATGCCGGTGCGGTCAAGGTTGGCGACAACTATGTCATCTGCACGGTGGACGGGATGCATTCCCGGCTCTCGGACTTCCCGTTCCTTGCAGGGTTCCATGTGACCCGGGCAACGCTCCGTGACGTGTATGTCATGGGTGCAAAACCGATCATGTTATTTTCCGACATCCATGTGGCCGATGACGGGGATGTTGCCAAGATCTTCGATTACACGGCCGGTATCACCACGGTTGGCGAGGCCATGGACGTTCCGCTGGTCACCGGCTCCACGCTCCGTATCGGGGGCGACATGGTGCTTGGCAACCGCCTTACCGGTTGCGTCGGGGCAGTGGGCATTGCCCGGCACATGACCGCACGGAAGGCAACCACGGTCGGGGACGTGCTCCTCATGACGGAAGGGGCCGGTGGCGGTACGATTGCAACGGCCGGCATCTACTCAGGGTTCCCCGAGGTTGTCGAGCAGACCATCAACTTGAACTTCCTCACCACCTGCGAAGCTCTCATGAAGAGTCCGGTCTTTACGGGGATTCACGCCATGACCGATGTGACCAATGGCGGGCTCCGGGGCGATATCTACGAGATGGCCGAGACTGCCAAGTGCCGGATCGTCATCGATGATGCGAAGATCACAAGCCTTGTCGAACCGCACGTACGGGCGATGCTCGAGAAGCTCCAGATCGATTACCTTGGGGTTTCGCTTGACGCCCTCCTCATCGTTGCGCCCCGGG
>DUHF01000179.1 GCA_013331015.1 Methanoregula sp. | reverse complement strand
CGCAAAAACGAGGGAGTGGTTGCACTCTCGGGCGGCGTGGATTCAGCGCTTGTGGCAAAACTGGCAGGCCGCGAGTGCGTGGCAGTCGGCCTTGAGGGCTCCCACGATCTCCGGCAGGCACGCCATGCAGCAGAGGTGCTGAATCTCTCCTGCACCTCTGTCACGATAACCGAAGATGAGATTGCCGCGGCACTCACCGATGTCGTTGGCACCATCCCGAAGAAAGATCCGGTCAGCACGGGCATTGCACTCACCCAGTATTTCATTGCCCGGTGGGCCGGCGAGCACGGGTACCGGCGCATCATCACCGGGCAGGGGGCTGACGAGATCTTCGGGGGTTATGCGCGGTACATGGAATCAACAGACCTTGAAGAGGAACTGGCCCGGGACTTTCTTGGCCTGGAAGAACAGGCCCGCCGCGACCAGGCTATCGCCGCGCTCCACGGGACCTACCTCTCCATGCCCTACCTTGACCTCCGGGTTGTGCGCGCTGCCCAAAAGATTCCCGCAAGCGGGAAGGTGCAGGGCAACCGGCGGAAGATCCCCTTAAGGGAGGTCGCAGAACGCCACATTCCGCAGGATCTCGCATGGTACGAGAAGAAAGCCATGCAATACGGGAGCGGGGTGTGGGGGGTCCTGCGGAAGCTGGCCCGGAAAAACGGTTATAAAACGTCCATGCAAGATTACATAGACCAGATAAGCAGGGTGGAACATGGTCACTGAGAACGACGTACAACACATAGCAGATCTCGCCGATGTCGGTATCGGCGGTGAGGAATTGGGCACGTTTACGCACCAGTTCAATGCAATTCTCGAATACTTCGATATCCTCGACCGCGTCGAGGGCAGCGGAGAGGTCACGCGTGACCTGTATAATATCCTGCGCGAGGATGAGGTCGAGCCCTCGCTTTCGCAGGAAGAGGTGCTGAGGAATGCACCGGCAACGGAAGACGGGTTCATCAAGGCACCACGGGTGATGTAGTGGCTGGCACGATCACGTTTGAACCGGAGGACCGGTACAACGCTTTCCTGACCCACGGCAAAAACGTGTCTCACGGCAGCGGAAAACTTGCCGGCGTCGCAGTTGCAATCAAGGACAATATCACGACTAAGGATATCGAGACCACCTGTGCCTCAAAGATCCTCAAAGGGTATGTCCCCCCGTACGATGCGCATGTCATCGGCCTTTTGAAAGCTGAAGGGGCAGCGATCGTGGGCAAGACCAACATGGACGAGTTCGGCATGGGGTCCTCGACCGAGAATTCGGCTTTCGGCCCCACCCTCAACCCCTGCGATACCTCCCGGGTCCCGGGAGGTTCCAGCGGGGGCAGCGCTGCTGCCGTTGCTGCCGGTATGGTGCGGATGGCGCTCGGTTCCGACACCGGCGGCTCCATCCGGTGTCCTGCATCGTTCTGCGGGATCGTTGGTTTAAAACCCAGTTACGGGCGCGTATCCCGGTACGGACTCATCGCATACTCCAACTCGCTCGAACAGATCGGTCCTTTAGGGAAGACCACAACCGATGTCTCCACCCTCATGAGCGTGATTGCGGGCTACGACCGCCACGACACCACCTCGCAAAACAAACCCTACAACCACACCCCGGATGCAAAGATCAAAGGCCTGAAAATCGGCATCCCGCAGGAGTATTTCGGGAAGGGCGTTGATCCGCAGGTGGGAGACGTTGTGAAGAGGGCGATTGGCCGGCTCGAAGAGCTCGGGGCCACAACGGTCCCGTGCAGCATCCCCTCCATGGAATACGCTCTTGCCGCGTACTATGTCACCTGCACCTGCGAGGCAAGTTCCAACCTTGCCCGGTTCGATGGCGTGCGGTACGGCCCTGCACCCGATACAAAGAAACCGTGGCACGATGCTTACACGGAAGTCCGGAGCGCCGCGTTCGGCACCGAGGTGAGACGCCGGATCATGCTCGGGACGTTTGCACTCTCAAGCGGGTATTACGGCAAATACTATGCCAAGGCGCAGGTTGCGCGGGCGAATGTGCGTGCGGATTTCAACCGGATCTTCAAAGACGTGGATGTGATCGCCGGCCCGACCATGCCCACGGTCGCATTCAGGTTAAAGGAGAAGAGCGACCCGCTCTCGATGTATCTTGCTGATATCCTGACGGTGCCAGCCAACCTTGCCGGCATCCCGGCAATCTCGGTCCCGTGCGGGAAATCCGAAGGTATGCCGGTCGGCCTCCAGATCATGGGAAGGATGTTTGAGGATGAACGTATCGTTGATGTTGCGTATGCATACGAGCAGGCGGTGAGCTGATATGGCGGATCCGGACGGCCAGGTCATTGTCGGTCTCGAAGTCCACTGCCAGCTGGATACGAAGAGCAAACTCTTCTGCGGCTGCTCTACCGATTACCGGAATGACGGGCCCAACACCCATGTCTGCCCCATCTGCCTCGGTCTCCCCGGGGCCATGCCGGCCCTGAACAGGCGGGCGATTGAGTATGCAATGAAGGTGGCAAAGGCCTTAAACTGCGAGATCCTCAATGAATCAGAGTTCTCGCGGAAGAACTACTTCTACCCCGATCTTGACAAGGCCTACCAGATCACCCAGTACGACAAGCCGCTGGCCGAGGGCGGGTACCTGGAGATCGAGAGCGACGAAGGCGGGGAGCGGAAGATCCGGCTCACCCGGATCCATGTCGAGGAGGACCCGGGCCGGCTCGTCCACATGGGCAACGTTGAGCGGGGCAAGTACTCGCTTGTGGACTACAACCGTGCAGGAATCCCGTTAATCGAGATCGTCTCCGAGCCGGACATGCGGTCGCCAAAGGAGGCCCGGAAATTCTTAAACAAACTCCGGGCAACGCTCGAATACCTGAATGTCTTTGACTCCGAGAAGGAGGGCTCAATCCGTGTCGATGCCAACATCTCGATTACAGGCAGCGAGCGCGTCGAGGTCAAGAACATCACCTCCTACAAGGGCGTGGAGAAGGCGCTCACCTTCGAAGTGACCCGGCAGAAGAACCTGATCCGGCGCGGCCAGAAGATCGAGCGGGAGACCCGGCACTACCTCGAGGCACGCGGCGTCACCCAGGCCGGCCGGAGCAAGGAGCAGGAGCACGACTACCGCTACTTCCCCGAACCTGACCTCCGCCCGCTGCGGGTGAAGTCGTGGCTGGACAATATCGTCCTTCCCGAGCTGCCCGATGCCCGGCGCGAGCGGTTCATGGCAGACTATGGCTGCTCGCTCAACCATGCAAGGACCTTAACCGGCGAACTGAAACTCGCCAACTTCTTCGAAAAAGTTGTTGCATCCGACAAGCGGGGACTCTCACCCCTTGCCGCAACCTGGATCGCAGATACCCTCATCGGCGAGCTGAACTACCGGGACATGAACCTGGACAGGATTGAGCCGGCCGCAGTCACCGGCCTCGTCCTGCTCTTAAAAGCAGGAACCATCACCGACAAGAGCGGGGTGGAAGTTTTGCGGATCATGCTCGACCAGCAGCTGAAAGGCGAGGCTGCCGAGACACCGGACGCCATCGTAAAACGCCAAAACCTTGCAAAGACCGCAGGAGATACCGGCGCGATCACCGCGGCAATTGAAGAGGCGATCAATGAGAACCCCAAGGCGCTCGATGATTACCGTGCGGGCAAGAGCGGGGCGCAGAATTTCCTGGTAGGCCAGGTCATGAAGAAGACCCGGGGCAAAGCGGATCCTGCCGAACTGAACCGCCTGCTCACCGAAGCACTGAAGAGATGGGAGGCGTAACACCCGTGCACCTGATCATTGCGGAAAAGAACATCTCTGCCCGGCGCATTGCCGAGATTCTGAGTAACGGGAAGAGGGTTGTCGAGAATAAAGATGCCGGTGTCTCCACGTACTCGTTTGAGGACACGGCAACCATGGGGCTCCGGGGCCACGTGGTCGAGATCGATTTCGAACCCGGCTACTCCAACTGGCGGAGCGAGCAGTATACCCCGCGGAGCCTCATCGATGCAAAGACCATCAAGGTGCCGAC
>DUHF01000229.1 GCA_013331015.1 Methanoregula sp. | reverse complement strand
GTTCCCCGTCAGGCCGGACGATCTCAACATCGGTCGGTACAAAAAAATGTCGCGATTGTTTTTTCCGGAGTGCGGTCCTGAGTTCCTTTGCAGCGTTCTCAATCATTGTGGGGTTTCGTTCTTCTGGCACCAGGGTGCGGCTCATGAGTTCTGCGAGGGTTGCACCGATCGCTTCGTTGCGGGGGATTCCGGTGATGCGGGAGAGGGCGTTGTTCCACTCGATCATCCGTCCCTCCTCATCGGTGACAAGGATTCCGTCAGTTGTGGCTTCCACAATGGACCGGAACCTGGTCTCACTCTCCTGGATCTGCATCTCATCGTGTTTTTTTGCGGTGATGTCTTTTAGCAGGACCGAGACCCCTCTTTGCCCCTCGCTAAAGACCGCCGGGGTGACCCGGCAGGAGAAGGTGCGATCCCGTGCCGCAAGCGCGAGTTCTCCCCGGCGCTCAACCCCTGAAAGCCCCTCGTTGATCCAGCGGATCAGCAGCGAATACTCTTCTTTAAAGAATACCGGAACGGGGGTATTATTGATCTTCTTTCCAACAATGTCCCGTTCCGAAATCTTCAGCAGGTCGAGAAACGGGGCATTGATAAAGATGACCCTGAAGTACTGGTCCACCTGGAGCACATATTCTGAGGAGATTGAAAGGACTGATGTGACCGGCAACCTGTGGGAGAGGGTATAGATCTTCGCCATTCCGAAGTGGCGCATCTCCACCTGGCCGGTCACGAGCAGGGTATCGAGATACTTGCTGGCGGTGTTGCGGTTTATCGGGAGTGTCCTGACAATGCCGGTGATGCTCAACCCTTGTGGATTGTCCTGTAACAGGTCCTTGATTCTCTCCGAGATGTCCCTGCTGATAGCCATGCTGTTCTTCCGCTGGTGTGATGAAAGGGTCTGTGGTTGTTCTGTTCATCCGATCCGATATGGCGGGCCGGGCCTGACGATCAGGTCCGTTCGCTGACACCGTCTTCGGTGATCCCGTAATCAAAGCTTGCGCCCTCGGGCCGGGACCGGTGCTTGATGAGCCGGGCCCGTCGCTGGCCGGGCATCTCGCCTTTCTCGAGCCGGATGATGACTTTGGAGATGTGTTCGAGGGCGTACCCGCCAAGACCGTAGCAGGTGTTCCGCGAGGTATCCATGTACACCTGATTGGTGATGACGACCGGGATGTCATAGCGCTTGGCATACCCGAGGAGATGGATCATCTGTTTGGTGAGCACCTGGAGCGCGTCCCGGCCCTTGTCGAGATCTGTGCGGTACAACGCGGTTGCCGAGTCCATCACGAGAAGGCCGGGCTTGTGGGCCTTGAGTACTTTCTCACACTCTGCAATCACCTGCCCCTGGTGCTCGAAATCGACCGGTTCGAAGAGGAAGAGCCGGTCAGCAATGGCCTCGGTATCCGCTCCGGCGATCTGCCGGAACCGTTCGATGGAGAACCCTTCGGTATCAATATAGGCAACAGACTGGCCGGCCCGGAGTGCGGCAACCGCGGCGATCATGCAGAACGTGCTCTTGCCGCTCGCCGGCTCACCGTAGAACTGGGTGATGGTCCGGATCTCAAGGCCCCCGCCGATCAGGGTATCGAGCGCAGGACTGCCGGTTGTCTGCTTCTCTGTTTTCATGAGCCCCCCATAGGTTGATATATATCAGGATAGTTGGCAGCAGAATGCGATAAGGGTTCGTGAACCGCCCCTCCCTCTTGAGTTTTTTTCGCTCCTCTCTATCCTGACTACCGGGCGGGTCGAAAATAAGTGACTGACCCTGGTTGTTTCTTAATCCAGGTGTTTCTTTCCTCCTTTTGATTGGATGGCCATTCAAATATTTTTATTTTATTAACGTATTTTTTTAAATAATCCTCAAAACAGGAAAGACTGCCGGAAATCGAATACATTTATTTATATACCTAAATGGAAAATTACGTAGATACCCAAGTCAGGGTGGTTTTTCCATTTGGGGGAGTGTGGCTGGTTATGGACAAATACCTGTGGTCATATCGTCCGGGACAATTCAGGTCACGGGGAACGGTTGTTGAAAGCCGAGTTATATGCAGGGAGCCGGCCCGATGAAGCACGGGAACCGCGATCGCGGAATACCCGGACAGATCCTTCTTCTTCTCGTACTGGGGGCGCTCATCCTCGGATCCTGCGCATATGCGTCTGATGGGGATGAGATAGTCGGGGCGGAGAATGTGACCATTGGGGTGACGCCGACAGAGACGGTGATACCGGAACCGACCGAGGTGCCGAACGTGGAGGTAACACCCACGGAAACTTTGAATCCGGAGGCGACTGCCACACCGCTGGATCTGAACACCACTCCTGTTTCAAAGACCCCAGCTTCTACCGACAACACATTGAAGTTCCAATCATTCTATAACGGGCAACAGATCGATGAGCGTGAAATTGGTCCGGGGCTTCCACCGCCGGGTTGGGTGAAGAATGCCAACCGCCCTGACCTCACTGAAACGAAAATGCTGGCATTGAACGCTGCCGATGTCCCTGTTCTGGATTGGTCATATGGATGTTCGGCCACATCGGCAGCTATGTATTTCGGATATTATGACAGGAACGGCTACCCGAACATGTATACCGGACCGACTGGTGGGGGCGTATTCCCGCTGACCAACGCAGTATGGGGTGCCGGGGAATGCCCCTTGAGTGCATCACATAACGGGATTGATGGGCGTGTAATCAGGGGCCATGCCGACGATTATTACTCGGCATACCTCTCAACCGTTGATCCGTACTTTGGGAACTGGGCTGAACACACCGACAGCGATTGTGTCGGGGATTATATGGGAACCAACCAATACCAGCACTGGACGAATCTTGATGGCAGTACAACCTTTTACTTCTATACCCTTGGGGCGAAACTGAACGATTTTACCGGATATGAATCCTCCAGTCCTCCGAAGAGGGACGGAGCTCACGGCATAAAACTTTTCGTGGAGTCCCGCGGTTATACTGTTTCCGAGAATTTCAACCAGTATATCTATGGATATAATGGAAACACGCAGGGGTTCACCTATGCCCAGTATAAAGCAGAGATCGATGCCAATAACCCGGTCCTCATCCAGCTGGATGGCCATACTATGCTTGGTGTCGGGTATTCCGGCCTTGATCAAATCATTGTTCACGATACGTGGGATTATGTCACCCATACCATGACATGGGGCGGATCCTATTCCGGTATGGCCCACCAGGGCGTAACCGTTATCAAGCTCAATACCCCCCCGCTTCCTGCTGTGAACTTCACTGCAAACATCACATCAGGTTCCACGCCCCTTGCAGTCAAGTTCACCGACACCTCCGCGGCAACCTCCCCCACCCAGTGGGCATGGACCTTCGGCGACGGTGAGGAGTTCACGACCACCAGTTCCGCGCAGAGGAGCCCGACTCACATCTACTTCCGGCCGGGCAATTACACGGTGAACCTGACCGTCACCCACGCCGGCGGGACAACGACCGCATCCAAACCGCTCTACATCAACGTCAGCCGGTCAACGTCGCCCACCCGGCCCCCGGAGAATGCCACCAAGCTCATCTTCATCCACCACTCCTGCGGCCAGCATTGGCTGGAGGATGCCAACGGAGGCCTTGGCACATCCTTAAAGAATAACAATTACTTCGTGAGCGATACGAACTATAACTGGGGCCCTTCAGCGATCGGGGATCACACTGATATCGGGGACTGGTGGAGCTGGTTCCGTGGCCCCTCATCTACCCTGTACCTTGCGGATCTCTATAACGAGTCCGGCCAGCACTCAACCTATACCCGGATCGCAACCGATCCCGGCGGACCAAACGAGATCGTGATGTTCAAGTCGTGCTTCCCGAACTCGGACCTGCACGGAAACCCGTCTGATCCCATCCCATCGATCGAAGACAACCCGCTCAGGGGGCAGAGTTGCGGGTCAGAAGACCATTCAGTCGCAAATGCCAAGGGCATCTATACCGACCTTTTGGAATACTTCAGCGGGAAACCCGATACGCTCTTCATCGTTGTCACCGCACCGCCGCTCACCTCCGGTGCCATCTCTTCACCGGAGACACCGGCCAATGCCCGCGCACTCAATCAATGGCTGGTCAACGACTGGCTGGATGATTACCCGGTCGGCAACGTCTTTGTCTTCGATTTCTACAATGTCCTGACCACCAACAAAGGAAACATCAACACCAATGACCTCGGTCAGGCCAATGGCAACCACCACCGCTGGTGGAGCGATGCCGTCCAGCACCAGGTGGACAGCCTTGCGTCGAACACGAGCGCCTATGGCACCACAGTGAGTGACAGTCATCCCACCGCGGCAGGAAACCGTAAAGCGACCGGGGAATATGTCCCGCTCCTTAACTATGCCTACAACTGGTGGGTCGATAACAGGACGCCCTATGATGTGGATTTCTCGGCGAATGTGACAACCGGCTATCTTCCGCTCTGGATCCAGTTCACCGATAGCTCTACGGTTGTCTCTCCAATCCACTGGAACTGGAGTTTCGGCGACGGGCAGGTATTCGGCACAGCTGTCGCCGGCCAGAAAGACCCGGTCCACGTGTTCACTACGGCCGGGACCTATGCCGTCCGTCTTGACGTAACCAATGCGACCGGCACCCATACCCGGATAAAGAACGCATATATCACGGCATCTCCCATCACCGCCAACTTCACGGCAAATGCCACGTTCGGAACCGTCCGGATGCCCGTCCTCTTCACCGATTCATCAACAGGTTCTCCAACGGCATGGAACTGGAGTTTCGGTGATGGCAGGTATTCCACTGTACAGAATCCCCTGCATATGTACAATTCAAGCGGGAATTTCACGGTTACCCTGAATGCATCAAACGCATACAGCATGGACACCTTTACGAGAACGAATTATATCAACGTCAACCCGGCAGCGAGGCCACAGATCACCGCCGTCACACCGGCAACGGCGATCCTCAACACAACCATCAACGTCACCATAACCGGTAAATACTTCCAGACCCGGGCATTCGAGACCTGGGTGAACTTCACCTATAATACCGGAGGCCAGACATTTGATAACCGGAATATCACTGTAACTTCTGTCACCCCGACCCGGATCAACGCCACGATGATCGTTGGCCCTGGCATGCCGGCCGGGAAATGGAACCTGACGGTGACAACGGTTGATGGCGGGCCATCAGCGAAAAAGCTCTCGGCGATCACGGTCTCCCATTTCCCGGTCCCGAAAGTGACGTCGATCAGCCCAGTGAGCGGGTACCAGAATTCGACGTTGACGTACACGATTTTCGGAACGAACTTCATCCCGGGTCAGACGACGGTATACTTCACGAACAAGACGGGGAGCATGCTGAACGTGACGGCGCTGACGAGCGTGACGACGACGCGGATCAACGGGACGCTGGTGATCCCGCAGAACGCGCCGCTGGGCGCGTGGAACCTGGACGTAGCAACGGTTGACAGCGGGGGCAACGGGACGAAACTGGGAGCCTTCACGGTGAACAAGGTCCTTGCGCCGACAATGGGGGCCCTGACGCCATCGAGCGGCTCGCGGAACACGACGACAGCGTTCACGCTGACGGGCACGAACTTCCAGACAGGGGAGGGCAAGACATCAGTCCATGTGTATGAGGACGTCATGGACACGGATCTGCCGGTTACGATAACGGGAGTTACGACAACGAAGATCACGGGGACGATAACCGCGGCGGCTGGGGCGTCTCCCGGTTCGTATATTGTTGAAGTGACGACCGTAGATGGCGGGACGGTGACGCGGGCCGGCGGGTTCAGGATAGTCCAGGCCGCGATACCGGCGATATCATCGATGACGCCCTCGGGCGGTTACCGGAACGGTACAGTAGCGTATACGGTAACAGGCACCGGGTTCCAGCCGGAGAAGACGACCATAGTGCTGAAGAACCAGACGACGGGCGCGGTGCTGGGGACGATGACGGCCGACAGCGTGACGGCCACAAAGATCCAGGGGAACCTGACGATCCCGGTTGCAGCCCCGACCGGGTATTACCGGCTTGACGTGACGACGGTGGACGGCGGTGTCGTGAACCGCATCAACGCGTTCCGGGTGGACGCGGTCAAGGCGCCGGTGATGGGCTCGATTACACCGACAACGGGGTCCAAGAACACGACAGTTGCGTTCACGCTGACCGGGGCAAATTTCCAGACCGATCCGGGCCAGACGTCAGTAGCGATTGTTGACGACACGTCGGGAACAAACCTTGCGGCTACCATCTACAGCGTAACATCGACCAAGATCATCGGCAGTTTCACAATCCCGGCCGGGACCCCGGCCGGGAAATACCGGCTCGAACTCGCCACAACCGATGGCGGCACCGTCACCAAAGCCGACGCGTTCACCGTCAACTACCTGCCGCTGCCGACCATCACGTCGCTGTTACCCGCCAGCGGCAACCGGGGCTCCACCGTCCAGTTCACCCTGAAGGGCAGGGACTTTTTGGACGGCGGAACGTTCGTCAACCTCCGTGCTCCCGGTAATGCTATCAACGGCGTGATCAGCAGCGTGAACTCGACCACCATCATCGGCAACTTCACCATCCCGGGTGCAGCTGCCACCGGCTCCTACCGCCTCGACGTCTACACGGTCGGCGGGGGGATCAACAGCAGGACCAACGCGTTCACCGTGAAGTAGATTCACGAGACTTTTTCTCATCCTTTTTTCGCACCTTTCAATCCTGAACTGCACCTGATCATCGTAATACACGAACTGGCCTGTTCATTACAAACGCAGTCCATGGTTCAGGATCAAGAAAAACAAAAAGATATATTTACATATATTAGTGTAAAAATGTATCATAGTTCCAACTTTTATCAAATTAATACTGAATCATATTTAAGAAAAGGTGAAATTCAGGGCAAATTGGTGAAAGAATGTCTACGTCAGTATATCGTATACAACCTGCAGGGATCTTCCATAATAATAAAAACGCAATGCATATCCTGTCTCTCCATTACCGGGGGTCCCTCTCATGACCTCTACGGGGAAGAATACGGATATCCAATATTGTATCTTTGTCCTGATACTGGCAGCCTGTCTCTGTTGCAGCACGGTTATGGCAGAACCGGATGAAACACCATCCCCCCTTGTGGAGAACCAGTCCGAACCCGCTATTATGCCAATTCCTGAAAATATCACCCCCATACCTACAGAGACGGTGAATCCTCAAATCAATAAAACCCCTGAAGTCTCCCTGTCCCCCACACCAGTGTTCGAAGAGAAGCAGACCCCGGCTCTCATGAACAATATCGCACCTTCGGATGCGCCCCTCAAGGTTCTCGAATCGATGATCCAGGCGATACCCGATACCGCAGTCCAGCCGTCTCCTGTCCTTGCGCCCGTCAACCCGGCCTTTGTCTATTACCAGCAACAGCAGCAGGTAACTCAGGCAGATCAGTCTATTGCCCGGAGTGCCCTGGCGACACAGAGTTTTTCCGGATCTCCCTTACCTATGGGAATCAAAGGAAAGGTCCCGTCACCCGTCAGCCTCGAACAGAACCGGGGGCAGATCATCTCCTTTGATTCCGGCGCTCCTCACCTGAAGGGAAACCCTGCCGCCCCGGCATTTGACCTGAGGACCCAGGGGAAGGTCTCGTCAGTAAAAAACCAGGGGCATGTCGGCTCCTGCTGGGCATTTGCCGCGTATGGGTCCCTTGAATCCACCCTCCTCACCGGGGAAACCTGGGACTTCTCCGAGAACCACATGAAGAATACGCTTGCGGCAACATTTCCCAACGGGACATCCAATCCCTGGGGTTATGACCGGACCTGGGATGATGGCGGCAATGAGTTTATTTCCACCGCCTATCTCACCCGGTGGACCGGCCCTGTCCGCGAGTCAGACGACCCCTATAGCGATACATCCGGGGTTTCTCCGGGCGGTCTTAAGCCGGTGAAACACGTCCAGAACGTCTATTTCTTGCCGGCCCGGTCTACGCTTAACGACACTGCGACCATCAAGAATGCACTGGTACAGTACGGTGCCGTCCAGGCAGGGATTGCGTTCGATCCGTTGTATCCTTTAATCAATTCATCGTATGATCCCGCTAATTACACGTACTATAACGGGTACTGGCCCTTCACCAACCATGCGGTCACGATTGTCGGATGGGACGACACCTTCAACCAGTCAAAATTCACCGCATCTCCATCGGCAATGCAGTTTAGGGAGTATAACATTACAATTACGCCTGCCGGCGATGGTGCGTTTATCGTCAAGAACTCATGGGGGACCGGTTGGGGTGACGGGGGATACTTCTACGTCTCGTATTACGATGTGACAATCGGCGATGAGTGTGTTGCCGTTACCGCCAACGACACCACCAATTATGACCATGTCTACAGTCATGACCCGCTCGGGTGGGTTGTCACCTATGCAAATGTCTCCACTGCCCAATATGCAAATGTTTTCACCGCCAGTACTGCTGAAAACCTGAATGGTGTCGGCTTTTACACACCGGTCAGCAATACCAATTATTCCGTAACGATCTACACCTCTCCCGAAAACGGACCCCTCAGTACAAAGGGTGCATCTGCAACCGCGGCCGGTTCATTCGGGATGCCTGGATACCATACGGTCACCGTTCCGAACGTGACGATAGCTGCCGGACAAAAATTCTCCATAGTTGTCTCAACGTCAACGCCTGGTTACAATTTCTCTATACCCCTTGAATACCCGTATCAGGGATATTCCAGTCATGCAACTGCTCATGCAGGGGAGAGTTATGTTAACACCGATGGGACCTGGAGCGATCTTACCACGCTGACTGCGCTTGATCCGCGTTTTGCCAATTCCAATGTCTGTATAAAAGGGTATGCCCTTGCGCTCCCCTCGGTAACCAGCGTCAGCCCGGCCACGGCGTACCTGAACAATACAATTGACTTCAGCATCACTGGAGAACAATTCCAGATGGGAGATGATGCGACGTGGATCAACTTCACCTATGGGGCGGGGGCAGGGCTGCTTGACAACCTGAATATCACCCTCACCTCCATCACCCCGACCCGGATCAACGGGTCGATGGTCATCAGCGCCGACATGCCGACCGGCAGCTGGAACCTGACCGTGACAACCCAAAAAGACGGAGTGTCACCAGTAAAGGAAGGTGCACTTAACGTGCAGACCTTTCCGGTTCCCGTTGTCCAGTCAGTTTCTCCGGTAATGCCATGGTACCGAAATGCCACCATTTCGTATACCCTCAGCGGTAAGAATTTCAAGTCCGGCCAGACATCAGTCTACTTCATCAGCCAGACGACCGGGCAATTACTGAATATAACGGAACTAACGAGCGTGACGACGACCCGCATTAACGGGACGCTCGTTATCCCGCATGATTGTATTGTCGGCAACCAGTGGAGGATAAATGTCTCTACAGTTGACAGCGGAGGGAACGGTACCCTGTCTGCGCCCATTACTGTAGCGAACTTCCCGGTACCCGGGGTAACATCGATCAGCCCGGTGAGCGGGTACCAGAATTCGACGGTAACCTACACGATTTCCGGAACGAACTTCATCCCTGGGCAGACCTCGGTATACTTCACGAACAGGACCGGCGGTCTTCTGAACATGACGGCGCTGACGAGCGTGACGACGACGCGGATCAACGGTACGATCGTGGTGCCGCACAATGCACCGTCAGGGAGCTGGAACCTGAACGTATCGACGATAGACAGCGGTGGCAACGGGACGAAACTGGGAGCCTTCACGGTCAACAAGGTCCTTGCGCCGACGATGGGTGCGCTGACGCCGGCCACCGGCTCGCGGAACACGACAACGGAGTTCACGCTGACGGGCACGAACTTCCAGACGGGGGCGGGTAAGACGTCTGTCCGGGTGTATGAGGACGTCATGGACTCAGATCTTGCGGTCACCATTATCGAAGTAACGGCAACGAAGATCACGGGAACGATCATCGCTGGGGCCGGGGCGTCTCCCGGCTCGTATATCGTTGAAGTGACAACCGTAGATGGCGGGCCGGTCACGCGGGCCGGCGGGTTCAGGATAGTCCAGGCAGCGATACCGACGATATCATCGATGACGCCCTCGGGCGGTTACCGGAACGGCACAGTCGCGTATACGGTAACGGGCACCGGGTTCCAGCCGGAGAAGACGACTATAGTGCTGAAGAACCAGACGACGGGCGCGGTGCTGGGGACGATGACGGCCGACAGCGTGACGGCCACAAAGATCCAGGGGAACCTGACGATCCCGGTTGCAGCCCCGACCGGGTATTACCGGCTTGACGTGACTACGGTGGACGGCGGAGTGGTGAACCGGATCAACGCGTTCCGGGTGGACGCGGTCAAAGCACCCACAATGACTTCAATTACTCCCGCAACCGGGTCCAAGAACACGACCGTTGCGTTCACGCTGACCGGGGCGAATTTCCAGACCGATCCGGGCCAGACGTCAGTGGCGATTGTTGACGACACGTCGGGAACAAACCTTGCGGCTACCATCTACAGCGTTACTCCTGCTAAGATCATCGGCAGTTTCACGATCCCGGCCGGGACACCGCCCGGGAAATACCGGCTCGAACTCGCCACAACCGAGGGTGGCACCGTCATCAAATCCGACGCGTTCACCGTCAACTACCTGCCGCTGCCGACCATCTCGTCGCTGATGCCCGCCAGCGGAAACCGGGGCTCCATTGTGAAGTTCACCCTGAAGGGCAGGGACTTTTTGGACGGCGGAACGTTCGTCAACCTCCGTGCTCCCGGCAATGCTATCAACGGCGTGCTCAGCAGCGTGAACTCGACCACCATCATCGGCAACTTCACCATCCCGGGTGCAGCTGCCACCGGCCTCTACCGCCTCGACGTCTACACGGTCGGCGGCGGGATCAACAGCAGGACCAACGCGTTCACCGTGAAGTAGATTCGCACCTCCTTTTTTTTCATAGAGGAATCCCCTTTGTATTCCAAAGCACACAGCACCGGGGAATAAACCTGCATGTTAACGGAACGTGCGGGAGGTTAAAACCAGATTTTTTTCGGCCCGGCTGTGTGTGAAAAAAAAGTCTGTAATTGGACTTTCGGGTGACGGTTAAGGAAGTTTTCGCACCTGCTTCCAGCCGGCGTCCTCAACCGCCCGGATAACGTCCCGTGCGGGGATGCCAAGCTCCGCTGACCAGTCCCGGGCCGGGTCGAACTCGGCCTTGAGCGTGTAGATCCGGCCGTGCATCAGCCCGCACTTGACTGGCATCAACCGCGTCTGTCCTGCAATCGTCACTTCGATCTCATGGATCGCCCGCTCCGCGATGAAGCGGTGGATGGCAGGAATGCAGCGGATACCAAGTGTGCCAAGCTCGGCTGCCATTAGCTCTGCAAGGTGGGGGCTCGTCTCCGGCAGGCTGATGACCCGGATCAGGTACCCGGGTCGTCCTTTCTTCATGATGATGGGAGTTGCGCTTGCATCCCGTGCACCGGCCTCCATGAAACGGCCGATGGCATGGGCGATCACCTCGCCGCTCACATCGTCCACGTTCGTTTCAAGAATGTCAACGGTGTCCTCCGCGAGATTTTTCGCTGCGGCTGACGATTCAACGAGCATCACCCTGACCACGTTGGGTGCATGATGGGGATCGCGGGTGCCTGCCCCGTACCCCACAGCGAGGATGGTATACGCTGCCGGTTCGGGAGCACGAAGCGCAGCAAATTCCGCGAGCAGGGCGGCACCAGTCGGGGTGCAGAGTTCGCCCATGTGGTTGCCGGCAACCGATGCCAGACCTGCGTCCCTGAGGATGAAGGCGGTTGCCGGTGCCGGGATGGGGAAGGTGCCATGCGATCCCTCTGCCGTGCCATGGCCGGTCGTGACAGGGCGGACCAGCACCCCTTCGATATTGAGCGAATACAGCGCCGTGCAGGCCCCGACGATATCCGCAATAGCATCGTCTGCACCAACCTCGTGGAAATGGGCCTGCGCCCCGTGGACTTCCTCTTCTGCCTTTTGGATCCGCTCAAAGACCCGGCGGGCCATGGCAAGGGCCGGTGCCGGGATGTGGGGGGCTGCCCCGTCGAGCCGTTCCATAACCTCTTCAAATGTCCGGTGAGCCGGCGTGGAGCGGGTGTCCACCTTCACCGCCCGGATCCCGGCCCGGGTCACGCGGGTGAACGAAGGCTCTGCTACCACCGCTCGCATTGCCTGCATGACACGTACTT
>DUHF01000316.1 GCA_013331015.1 Methanoregula sp. | reverse complement strand
TGAGGGGCTCGATAGCCGGCTCGCCCAGGGAGACGAGGGTGGCCATTGCCGCTGTCCGGACATGCTCCCTGGTATCGTTGAGGGTCTCGATTAAGGGGCCGACTGCCCGTGCGTCCCCGATTCGCCCGAATGCGACCGCGCACTCGTACCGCACGCCGGGATCTGCATCCTTTAAGCACTCGATGAGGGTCCCGACTGCCCGTTCCTCGCCCATGATACCGAGTGCCTGGATGGCACCCCGGCGGATGAGCGGGTAGGCATGCTTTGTCGCCCTGATGAGCGGTTCAACCGCAGGCTCGCCGATGAGCTGGAGCGCACGGATGGTCTCCTGCCGTACATCGTCCCGCGGCTCGTCCAGCGCCCTGATGAGCGGTTCTACGGCCGGCTCCCCGATCTTGCCCAGCGTGTCTGCCGATCCGCGGCGGATGATCCAGTACTCGTCCCTGAGGCCCCCGATAAGGGGTTCGATGAACGGCTCCCCGAGATCTCCCACCGACCTGACAGCACTCCACCGGGAGTCGAGATCGCCCTCGGTCAGTGCCCTGAGGAAATTATCGGAGCGCTCTTTTTGTGCCCGGAGACGCGCTTCCTGGTCTTCCCCCTCCTTCCCGTCCTTGCCCGATTTGAACATGTTCAGGAACTTCTTGGTGATGCTCATATAGTACTCCGAACGATTGTTTGGATAAAATCCCTCAAATAGGTATCGGATACCCGTTTTGTCGTTTTTGTGCCGCTTCCTGCCTTTTTGGGGCCTTAATTGGGGATGGGGGTGTGAATACGGCCCCGTCTCCTGCACCCGCAACCCGCTTTTTGTTCCCGGGACACAACCGGGTCCGGGTATTTTTCTCAATAGGGGTTCTGTGGCTTGGCACCGCTTTACAAAAAGAATCCCGAAAGTTACCCGGCTCCGAAAGACGTGGGGGGAAAGCGGGAGAATCCCGCGACCGCCGGACTGAAAAAAGGAGCAGGTTCTATGCGTACCCTACGGTGAACTGGGTGGAACCGGACGTTGTTTTTGGCACATCGCTCACGGATGCCGTGTAGGTACCGACCGGCAGGGTACTCTCGAGCCGTGTCCGGTAACTCCAGGTGTTGTCTGCTGTTACCGAGAATGTTCCGAGATCAACCCCGGTGGAAAACCGGTCCGGCCCGAACAGGACGAGCCTGACATTCCGTGCTCCTGTCGTGCACCTGCCGGAGAAGGTGATGGAATCTCCGGGGCTTGCGGCATACGTGCTCGGGATGACGGTCACCACACCGTTGCCGATAGCCCTGAACTCTTTCCTGTCAGACACCATGCCTGCGGTGTCGCTCACCACGATGGTGAAGGTTCCCGACTGGAGCTTGGTTCCCGGGTTCCAGGTATAGGTCCAGGCATTGATCGAATCGGTCCTCACCGTATCGAGAACCACCCCGCTGGCATAAAATCCCGGCCCGTACAGGGTCAGGACTATATTTTTGCAGCCCGTGCAGGTACCGGAGAAGATGATCGAGTCCCCGATGATCATCTCATCCCTGCTGACCCTGACCGTTACCCCGGGCGGGATGCCGGTGCTGAGATACCCGGTATCCGCCGTAGGGATGATGGTGATCGGGACTGCTGAGAGATCAGCAAAATAATTTGAGGATCCCAAAGGTACCGTGACAACGGACTGCCAGCTGGTGTAACCGCTCATGCGGTATTCGAGCGTGTGGCTCCCGGGCTCGACACCGGTGATCGTGGCCGGGGTGGTCCCCTGGTACTGGTTGTCGAGATAGATCTCTGCCCCGGGAGGGGAGGACGTCAGTTCGAGCGTGCTTTTGTCGGCAGGCACGTCTGCAACACATCCGGCCAGCAGGATACCTGCTGCCAGGATTCCAATAACAATCTCACGGAGCATCACTTTGTCCCGAACCTCTTACGATAATCGTTACTCCGGAGCATGATATAGATTTGCAAGTCCGGGCCGGGTGTGACCGGCCAGCCGGCACCGGTGCCCCCTTGCGAACAAACCCGGTGCCCTTCAGCAGGTGCCAACCAGGCGCAGCACTTCCTGTGCAAGGCCAACACTCTTCTCCTCGTTCACCATCAGGGTGTCGAAACGGTTCGAGAGGCTCACTTCGACCGGGTCCCGGATATCCTGGATGAAGATGTCGGTGAGCCCGTCGTAGCAGTTATAGGTCCCGATCGAGCTGGGCTCGAAGCCTGCTGCTGTCATCAGGGCGCCGGCCGGACCGCTGACGGGTGCGTTCCCGATGAACGGGCTCACGGTAACCACCGGCTTGTTCCGCAGCGCCTGTTTGATGCCGTCGCACTGGAGGATCGGCAGGATACTCGTGATGGGGTTGGAGGGGCCGATGACCACGGCGTCGCTCGCTTCGATCGCGGCAAGCGCCTCCGGGGTTGCCACCGGTGGCTCCCGGTAACTCCGGACAACCTCCTTTATCTCGATCTGCCCCTTTGCCCGGATCCAGTAGTCCTGGAAATGGATCAGGCCGAGATCGGTCCTCACCTGCGTGGTCACTTCGGTATCGGTCATGGGGAGCACCGTCTCCCGGACCCCGTATCGCTCGCAGAGAAGGGTGGTGATGTTGGTCAGTCGCATCCCGTTCCGGAGCATGTCCCCGCGGGCTATGTGCACGGCCCGGTCCCGGTCACCGATAGCGATGAACTCGTCAAGCCCGAGCCGGGCCGTCTCTTCGTGGGTGGTGAACGTGTCGTTCCTGACCCCCCACCATCTATCGGTATTCAGGATACCGGAAAAGAGGTACATCACCGTGTCGAGATCCGGCGAGATATGGTTTCCCGAGATCCAGATGTCTTCGGCAGTGTTGACAATGACGGCAATCTCGTGACGGTCCATCACCTTCTGCATGCCCCGCAGGAGCTTTGGGGTACCCGTGCCCCCGGAAAGGAACGTGATCATTACTAGAATACTTTTATGCGTTGTATATGAAGATTCTTAAGAAGGGAATTTGTGAAGATCATCAAGGACCCGGTCCACGGGTACGTTGAAGTGGAGGAGTTCGCCCTCGCCTTGCTCGACTCCCCGGCACTCCAGCGTCTCCGCTATGTGAGGCAGCTTGGCTTCTCCTATCTTGTCTATCCCGGCGCAAACCACACACGCTTCGAGCACTCGCTTGGGACTATGTTCCTTGCCGACGTTGCCTGCCGGCGATTCCAGCTCGGGGACGAGGAGCGCATCCTGGTCACTGCCGCGGCGCTCCTCCATGATATCGGGCACGGACCGTTCTCCCACGCGAGCGAGCCCCTGATGGAGCTCTTCCTCAACCGCACCCATGACGATATCGGGGCGCTTGTCGAGGAGCAGGCCGGAAGCATCCTTAGGGCATGGGAGATCGATCCCGCCGAGCTCTGCGCGGTTGTAAAGGGGAAGCACCCCCTCTCCGGGATCATCCACGGGGATCTTGACGTGGACCGGATGGACTACCTTCTCCGTGATGCGTATTATACCGGCGCCCCGTACGGCACGGTTGATGCCCAGCGGCTCATCCGTCACCTGATCCGGACCGACACGGGCACGGTGCTGGACGAGAACGGGGTGAACGCTGCCGAGTCGCTTTTGATCGCCCGCACCCTGATGCGGCCGAGCGTCTATTACCACCACGTGAGCCGGATCGGGGAGAGCATGTTCCAGCTCGCGGTGCTCGAACATCTTTTTGGGAAAGGATTGGAAGCCGCACAGGCACTCCTCACCATGGATGATGCAACCTGCCTGCACACGCTGCGCACATCGGATAACCCGGTCAGCCGCGATCTCGCCGAAGGGCTGTACGGCCGGCGGCTCTACAAGCGCGCTCTCACTGCCGGCAGCGACCAGGTGAACATCGCGGCATTCCAGGACGGGATACCCATTTCCGCAATCCGGGACTATGCCGCCCGTATCGCAGAGAACGCCGGGATCCGTCCTCACGAGGTGCTTGTCGATATCCCCTCCATCCCAAGCGAGCTCTCCCTTGGCGTGCGGGTGAAGAACCGGCATGCGATCGTGGCCTTCGAGGAGATCTCCCCCCGGATCCGCACCCTGAACGCAACCCGGCGTGACCAGTGGCGGCTGGGGGTGTACACTCTCCCCGAATACTGCGAACAGGTTGCCGAGGCTGCCTGTGCGGTGCTCCACGTGAAAAAACCCACCCGGCAGGACACCCTGTTCTGATCCCCTCTGTTTTTGCGATGCATAAATAAACTCTAATATATTGCCATGCCCAAACACTCCCTTATATGAAATATCGTGTTCTTGCCCTCTTCCTGCTGGTGATTGCCGCAGTCGCAATCTCCGGCTGCACGCAGAGTCCGGCACCTGCCCCAACCCAGACCCCGACAGAAACCATGCCTGTCGTCACCGCGGAACCCCAGGTCACCTTCGCGCTGGGCCAGGAGTACCTTCACAAGAAATACTCCTTTACCAGTCAAAAGGACGTCTTTACTGAACAGCTCCGGGTGACAAGCGACCCGTGGGCGATCGACATCACCGTTAACCCGACAAGCACCGATATCCAGAATACCTGGTTCGAGATCACGGCAGTGAATCTTGACAATTCCGCATATTCCCGGAAAGTCGGGTATGGCGGTACCCACTCCTTTGACCGGCACCAGCAGTTCCCCATGTATAACGGCGGACCGTACACGTTTGAGATGAAGGGCAACCTCGTCAGCGTTGACGTGATCATTGCCACGAGGAAACCCTGACATGACCGAGGGACTGACATGATCGAAGACTGGATTGTTGTCGTATGCGGTGTTGTGGCGATAGTCATCGTTCTTACTCTCTTGTTCTTTAAGCTCCGGGAATCCGAACGCAGGAGCCACGAGAGCACCCACAAGCTCAGGGTCTATACCGATCTGCTCAACGCGATAACCGAGCTGAACCTTGCCGGGGGCGACCCCTACAAGATGGACATTGCCAAAAAGAACCTGGCGATGACCTTAAACCGCCTGAACCTGATCGGGAGCTCGGGAGTACTGAGGAGCACAAGCGACCTGCTGGACTTCTTAAATGAACACAAGGACAAGGAATACGATACCCTGCGGCTCCACAACATCCTCAACACGCTCGTCATCGAAGCGCGCCGCGATCTCAACCCCTCGCATGCAAGAAAAGTCGAGGAGGCGCATGTCCGGTACCGGTTCTTTGCCCCGCCAAAGAATAAACCGGGGCCATAAGGGCCGGACCCGTTCTTTGGCACAAACTCTTTTTTCCCCGCGCTCCGACATTGGTATGAGTAGGAGAGGGTGTTTTTGGCAACCATGAAAAAAGA
>DUHF01000029.1:3963-5108 GCA_013331015.1 Methanoregula sp. | reverse complement strand
GGTCGGGCATTGTCGAGGACGCCGTCCATGTCTGCATGCAGAAGATCCTGGGTTCCTACTCGGTCGTGATGATGATCGATGGAGTCATCTACGCCTTCCGCGACCCGCTCGGGATCAAACCGTTCTGTATCGGGAAGACCGAGAACGGGTACATCGTTGCATCGGAGAGCGTTGCCATCGATGCGCTTGGTGGCCGGCTGGTTCGGGATGTGAAGCCCGGGGAACTGATCCGGGTTGATGGCAACGGTATCCATTGCACGCAGGTCGCCATTGCCGGCCAGCGGGGCCACTGCATCTTCGAGTACATTTACTTTGCCCGGGCAGATTCGGTCATCGACGGGGTCCTGGTCTACGATGTCCGGCGCAGGATCGGTGCAAAGCTGCATGACGAGGCTCCCGTGGATGCCGACAGCGTGGGGGCCCTTCCCGACTCCGGGACTGCGTATGCGATCGGGTACGCGGAACAGTCGAAGATCCCGTATGTCGAGTGCCTGATGAAGAACCGGTACATGGGCCGGACGTTCATCATGCCCACGCAGAAGGAACGGGAGAAGGCGGTCAGGATGAAGCTCAACCCGATCCCGGCGCACCTTGAAGGCAAGTCCGTGGTGCTCGTGGACGACAGCATTGTCCGGGGTACGACCTCCAAGCGGATCCTCGGTCTTGTCCGGGACGCCGGCGCCCGGGAGATCCATGTCCGGGTCGGTTCGCCGGCCATCAAGGCACCCTGTTACCTGGGAACCGACTTCCCCACGCGGGAGGAGCTCATCGCCCATAACCGGAACGAGGAGGAAGTGAGAAAGAGCATCACGGCTACCACCCTCCACCATATCTCGTTCGATGCCATGATCGAGGCGAGCGGGTTCTCCCGCCACGATCTCTGCACCGGCTGCCTCACGGGCTGCTACCCGGTGCCGATTGACGGAGAGCAGGCAAAACCTGTCCGTGTCGACTTCGTGGACTCAACCGTGCAGGCAAAACTCGGGAGTTTTTGAGGCGTGAGCCGGTACGTCCGGCTGCCGCCAGCATCTTTCTCCTGCCCGGAATCAGGTTTTTATCATCCGGCACCGAAACTACCAAAACCCCTTTCGTACCCGGTGACTCCATGCCCCCCGCCCCCCGCATCCTGATCGTTGACGACGATT
>DUHF01000029.1:0-3828 GCA_013331015.1 Methanoregula sp. | reverse complement strand
TTCTATCCCATCATCTTCATCACGGGAATCTCGGACGAGGAGCAGCTGGACCGGGTCAAGTGCTCGCAGCCGTACGGGATCATCTTCAAGCCGTTCACGGCAATCGAGATCTCGACCAGCGTGAAACTTGCTCTCTACAATCACAGCAACCGGAAAAAATTGCCCGGAGACTATCCTCTCGGGGACCCGCGAAAGATGATGGATGCTCATGAGGCGGTCATTCTCCTCGACAAACGGGGCCGGATCATCTTTCTCAACACGTTCGCCACGTGGTTTGTCGATATTCCTCTAAAGGAAGCGCTCATGCGGCACTGGCGCGACGTCCTGATGCTCATCAACGACCAGACAAACGAGGAGCAAAAAGATCCCGTTGCAGAGGCAATACAGCAGCTGGCCGGGATCGTCTACGATTCCAATACCGCCATGGTCACCACCACTTCAAAGCGCCGGAAAGTGAGCGTTGCGGTCCGGCCGGTCATGGACGACCACAACAAACTGTTTGCCGTCCTGATGTCCATAAAGGAAAAAGCCACAAAAACGTATATGTGATTCCGGCACCCCCAAATTAGGAAGGATTTATGGAGCACGTCCGGCAGGCATTCAACAGGTTTGCAACCGAGTATGACCGGCATCGCGAGCATATCATCCCGGAGATGCGGCAGTTCTATGCTGCAGCGGTCTGGGCAATCGAGTCCCCCGTCCCGCAGCCGGAGGTCCTCGACCTTGGGGCGGGCACCGGTATGCTCTCTGCCTTCCTTCTTGAGAAGTTCCCGGATGCCCGGCTGACGCTCGTGGACATCGCGTCTGACATGCTCGATATGGCGCGGCAGCGGTTCGCAGACCGGCCCGGGACGAGTTTCATCGTCTCGGATTACCGGCACGCAGATCTTGGCGGGCCGTACGATATCGTCTGTTCGGCGCTCTCGATCCACCACCTTGAGACGGAGGACAAGCGGGCGCTCTTCCACCGGATCCATGAAGCGCTCCGGCCCGGCGGGATGTTCGTCAACGCAGACCAGGCGGACGGAGAGACTGCGTACTTCCGGAAGCGGCATCTTGACTACTGGAATCACCATTTGAAGCGCGGTCCGATGAGCGGGGAGCAGCACCTGGAGATCCTGAAGCGCCGTGATACGCTGGACCGGAACGAGAAGCTCTCCGACCAGCTCGCGTGGCTCCGCGAGGCCGGGTTTTCCGATGTGGATGTGGTGTACAGGAACCGGACGTTTGTGGTGACGGTGGGACGGAAGGGGTGAGCGCCCCTGCAAAGCAGGGGGGCCCCGCGGCGGATCAGAACGGTTGAGATCATTATTTGTCGATCTTCCCTCTGTTCCCGGTGAAGTTTCGTTCATGGACATCTGTCAAGGGGAATTTTTTCACCGCGATCATCCTCGCGATTGAAACACGGATCCGGAACAATGAGGGGCCGGTTTTCTTCGGTTTAACCCGGCCGGGATCCGGATTTGCTAATCACCATTGTGACCCGGGCAAACGAGGCACGAACCAGGCCCCCCCCACAACCAGTATCTTCTTACGCTTCGGCACCGGATCTCGATCCGGTGAATCCCCATGGCTCGTGCACTCCTTGTAATGCTCCTCCTCCTCCTCCTCCTGCTCTGCCTTCCGGCAGCCGGTGCAGCCCCCGAAGCCGGCCTCCTCAGTGCGGCCGGCGACACGCAGGGCCCCCCGCCCCGGGAAGCAACAGCATACATCTCCGATGCGGAGGCCGCAGTTGCGATCCGCAACTGGCCGGATGTTCTCACCATCACCACCCGGGGCCTTGCCTGGTACCCGGACAATGCAGATCTCCTCTGCATGCAGGGGTACAGCTACCGGAAAATGGGGCATTACCAGAAATCCGTTGACGCGATCTCAAAAGGCATCCTGGCCGACCCGAAACCGGTCCGGTATGCCAACCGGGGATACGGGTACCTTGCCCTGAAGAACTACTCCGCGGCGCTTGCCGATGCTGAATCCGGCATCGCGGCCGATTCCGGCTACACAACGAACCATGGCGTCAAAGCGCTCGCCTTGCAGGGTATGGGAAGGAATACCGAAGCCCTTGCTGCGATTGATACTGCCCTGTTACAGTCGCCCGACTCTGCCCACTACTGGCATGTGAAAGGCCGTATCCTTGCCGCCGGCGGGGACTGTCCCGGTGCAGCTGTTGCATTCGAAAAGTCCCAAACGCTCGACCCGGATTACTCACTCCCGTATCCCGGTTTTGGCAGCGCCCGTGAGAACCTTGACGCCCTGGACACAACATGCAGGCCCGCGACAGGACTACCTTCGCCTACAAAATCTGCGCTGGGCTGGAGTGCGGCTGCTCTCTCTCTTGGCGCAGTGATCGCATTCGGGATGCGCAAATAATCCTCTTTTTTAGGAGAACAATTTAAAAGAAAAGAAGTAGCGAGGGATGGATTTGAACCATCGATCTTCGGGTTATGAGCCCGACGGGATATCCTGACTACCCTACCTCGCTGCTATAATCAGGGTTATACTATAGGCAAGGGGCGCTGATATACTTTACCACCGAACCCTGCCCGGACGCGGGTATCCGGCAGTCGCTAGATTAAATTAGCAGCGGCAGTATAATGAGAACCATGGATGAGGAGCTTGCCCTTCTTTTAGAGAAGCGCAGGAAGGAGCTTGAAGAGAAGATGCGACACGAGAAGAAGACGCCCAAGGTAGAGAATATTGACGAGATGCACTTCCAGCAGTTCATCAAAACCCACCCGTATGTGATCGTGGATTTCTGGGCGGAATGGTGCGGACCCTGCCGGCGAATCGCGCCCATCATGGACGAGCTCTCCATGGAATTCTCCGAAAAAGTTACCTTCGCAAAGTGCAATACGGACGACAACCGGAGCCTTGCCATGCAGTTCAATATCGATGCAATCCCTGCCATGATGCTCTTCTCAAACGGCCAGCTGGTGGACCGGATCATCGGGGCGTACCCCAAGGAAGCGATCCGGGAGAAGATCGTCCGGAAGTTCAGGCTGGACTAAAAATCCCTGCCCGCGCTTTTTTGCCCGGACCCTGCAGGCAAAAAGTTTTGCCCGGAGCCCCGTATACCGAAGAGGTGAACCGGATTTGAGACGAGACGAACTGCAGAGGAGTGCACTGGCCCTTATTGAACGCCTCCCGTACCGGGCGGTTGCCCTGCTCCTCCCGTTCCTTGTCCTTGCCGTTCATATCAGCGTGATGGCACTCACGCTCCCGTCGCAGGACTTTGCTGCCATGCTCGGGCTCATGACCGCGTACATGCTCCCTCCCGCAGGCAAGGAGACGGTCATTCCGATCGGCATCGCGCTTGGGATCCCGTGGTGGTACATGGCCCTTTCCATCGTGATGATCGATGTCGAGACCGGCCTTTTCATGGCGCTGAACTTCGATGTCGCGTACCGGATCCCGTTCCTCGGCCCGCTTCTTGCCGACCTCACCAGAAAGACAAAAGAGTTCCTCGATTGCCACCGGTGGCTGGCGGGCCTCTGGTTCTTTGGAATCGTCCTCATGGTCAGCGTGCCGTTCTTCGGCAGCGGGGGTATCCGGGGCTCCATTGCCGGAAAACTGCTTGGCATGAGTACGCTGCTTACGTTCCTTGCCATCCTTACCGGGGCGCTGATCGGGTGCTTTGGGATCGCCCTTGGATCGGACGCGATCCTCTCGTATCTCTGCACGAACGGCGCACTTCCCAAAGAGATCGCCAGGCTGGTGTGCGGCAGGGTATGATCTGGTCCGGAAACGTTCCCTGCCGGGGGCACTCCTGCCGTACCCTGCTGTGCCGGTTACCCGGGGCAATCCACGATCCGTCCAATGGTTTTCCTT
>DUHF01000154.1:2691-3511 GCA_013331015.1 Methanoregula sp. | reverse complement strand
CCCCCGATCCGCCGCTCACTGACCGTGCTGTCAAGGTCTGGTTCCGGAAGTGACAGGGGATCGAAAGGCGGTGCAGAATCCGCAATCCGGATCTCGATTGCGTCACTCATCCGTGAGCAGATGACCTGGATCTCGCCATCCGGCCTCTGATATCCGTGGACGATGATGTTGGTGATCGCCTCCTCAACGGCAAGCTGGGTGTCGAGGATCGCTTCGGGAAAAAACCCGTAAGCCCCCATCAGTTCTTCCAGCTTTGCCGAGACCCCGGGGATCTCTGCAATGTCTGAAGCAATGGTCAGGATTACGGGGGCTTCCATGGTTACAGGCTCCTGATTATCATGAGGGTGATGTCATCAGACTGGGGGTGGCTGCCGGTAAATTCCCGGACGGCACCCAGGATCGCAGCGCTAATCTCTTTTGCCGGAAGGTCATGGGACGCAACGATCACCTTCTCCAGCCGTTCGAGATCGAACATCTCCTGCTTTACATTCTCCGCTTCTGTAATTCCGTCCGTGTACAGGATTAAGATATCGCCTTGCAGGAGCTGCACACTTTCCTGCGTGTATTCGGCATTGTCCAAAACCCCCATCGCAATACCGGTTGCAGCAAGCTCGGTAAGGCTACCATCCAGGGCACGGTAATGGATCGGCGGGTTGTGACCGGCATTGACGTACGTGAGCGTGCGGCTCCCGGAGTCAAGGAACCCGTAAAAGAGGGTCACAAACATGCCGGATTTTGAGTCGTTCGATATGATGGTATTGGCATCATGGATAGCAGCCGCAGGCTTCCTCCCGTACCAGGTTGCATTGACCCGGACCAC
>DUHF01000154.1:0-2627 GCA_013331015.1 Methanoregula sp. | reverse complement strand
ACATCGAAAAAGTCCCCCCCCACCTCTTTTGCCATCACACTTTTTCCCACAATCTCGTATCCTTCGATCTGGGCAATCGTATCCGGGAGGAAACTCTGCTGGATCTCGGAGGCAATAGCAAGCTCGGTGTTCTTGCGCTCCATCTCCCGCATGAGCGTATCGCGTTCAGCCTGCATCTTCCGCTCGTTCTGGATGTTCTCAACCATCGAGGCAAAGACAAACATGCCTGCGGCATTTGCCAGGATCATCGGGAGCGATACCGCTGAAACCACAGCAACCGCCTGTTCGAACGGGCTGCACAGGGCAAGTGCAAGAACCATGTGGAATCCTTCCATGAGAATGGCAAAGAGCACTGCAATGGTGGTCCCGGCAAACTTTCGCCGGTGGGCAAGCCAGATGATCCCGCCAAAGATCCCGGCAAAGACCGTGGCGATCGAGCAGGCATACATCGTGAACCCGCCAAGAGACATGCGGTGGACGGCACCGATAAGTCCTGCCCCCAGCCCCACCCACGGACCCCCGAGGAGACCCGCAAGCATCGGCCCAAGGTCACGGACATTGATGGGCGCCCCCAAAAACTGGATGCCACTCAGGGTGCCATAGATCGAGAGGGCTCCAAAGAGGAGGACCATGATGATCTGCGTTTTGACCGTAGGGTACCCGTCAAGGATCTCCGGAAAGATCCGGCTCCTCGTGAGGAGATAGGCGACAACGATTATCACACAGATGAGCTGCAGGAGAACGAGCAGGGAAGAAAAGATCGAGGCGTCCATAGTCAGGTTTCCGATACCATAGATTTTGCACACATTCACTCATAAAGGGTCAGGTTGGGAGATCTTTTTTGGCTCGTCTCCAATTTGTTTTAAGATTCCAATACCAAAGGCCATTGTTCCCATTGCCGGGGATGAAAGGTACTTGTTCAGGATAGTGGTCAGGGTAAAACAGTTCAGTTGTTTTCATGAGATCATGAAAACCATCTTTGCCCGGGCGCGATCCGGTACGGCGTCGCGCCGACCCCCATCAGGTGTAGGAATCATAACAATGCCGGGTTTTGGAGGATGGTAGCCCCATTATATCGTTGAAAACACAAATATTTTCCAACACGGATGATGAGGGCAGGAACAGGGGATGATCTGGTAACAAACGTAGGTGTCCGAAAAACTGGATGTCGTTATCCCATTCGGGTTTCAGGGGCAGGGTAATTTTCACATACGGAGTACAGATTCTCTTTTTTTATTTTTGCGGTTCTGGTGAAATCCTGACTACCCTTCTGGATTCGATTGCGATAGAGCCACGGGCGCTCGGGGTCTCGTCGACCCTCGCCCCGTGGAGCATACCGTGGATGGGGACTCATGTGAATTTTTTTGCAGGAATGGGGGGTCAAGGGGGCTTGCCCCCGCATGTTGCCTCCCCCTCTCTAGGGAGAGAGGGGGTCACCTTCGCAAAGTCCACTGAGCGTTTCTGAAAGGATTTCCCATGAAAAACAGAAAAAAAATGATGGGGGCAAACTGCCCCCAAACCCCCATTGCGATGCCTGCCGCCGCCCCGTAGGGCGCCTGTGCGGCGGGGGACCATCCCCTTGTCCAACACTCCTGATTTTCATCATTCGGATGTGAACCGATAGTGTTCATGCGTGTTTCCCCAGAGCCATTTTTTCCTATCCTGAATCCGGAGAAGAACATTTTTCCCGCAGGCATCACAAAGGCGAGGATATTATGAAATAACCTGTTTTGTCTGGAATTTTGGTCGGATCTTCTCGGAGAAATATTTCCCAATCTCTGGCGAGTGCATGAGATCTGCGTAAATTTTGGGAGGAACTCCGAGGAACTGGTACACAAGTCCTGAAGTAAATTCAATCTCCATGATCTTTTTTTCCTCATCATATCCCACCGAGCGCAGGATCCGGGATGTAACAGACAATCGTTCCAGGATTACCACCACACGTTACCATGTTTGCTGAATGGTTAAGGATTTTTATCACCAGGGTTTGACCTTTGGCGCTCTGCGCCCCGATATCAATGTTTGCAAAAGAGGTGTCTTTTACAGCCCCGGGAGGCAGTTCTCCTGCGGGGAGCCCGGATGGTTGCCTGCCGGTTGAGGGATAGGATTATCTTTTTAAAAATACTGACAATAATGAAGAAGATTCCGGCATTACGTTACCGGTGGGGGAATACCTTGGATATCACAACCGCTGACCGCGAAGGAAAAATTGTCCTGTCCGTTACTGGCAGGGTCGACACATCAACCGCACCGGAACTTGAACAGGCAATCAACCGGCAGATCGAAAACCAGAAACGGCAGATCCTGTTGAATTTTGCCGGCGTGACCTACATCAGCAGCGGTGGTCTCCGGGTGCTGCTTGCAACAGCAAAGAAGTTAAAAAACCCGCAAGATAAATTCGGGCTTTGCTGCCTTGCACCCGAGGTCTTAAAGATCCTCAAACTCGCCGGGTTCACCTCAATCTTTGCTATCTATCCATCTGAGGGCGAGGCGCTTGCCGGTTGGTGATGACCAGCTCGCCTCCTTAGTGTGGCAACCGATACCCGGGGCTTGCGGGGCTGCAATCTACCCGCTGATCCGGAAGATCGATACCATCTCCTCAAATTCCTATCTTATTGCCACCGCAG
>DUHF01000181.1:1028-2509 GCA_013331015.1 Methanoregula sp. | reverse complement strand
ATTTTTCAAGCTCTGCTGTCGGGAGGACGGCGAGGGTCTTTTGTTCGTTTGTTCTCATACCGACAAGGGCAGAGCTGATAGCATCGAACTCATGTGCAGTGAGACCAAAGACCGCAACTTCGCCGGTGGTCGGGATATAGGCATTTACCGGAAAATAATCGATGTTCAGGCTCTGGTTTGCAACAAGGGTTATCGTTTGTGCCCCAAGAACTGCCCGTCCCTGGCTGATTCCTTTGGTATAGACGTCCTGATCCGAGGTGATGATCGGATTTCCAGAATCGTCATACAAGGTAAACGACACTTCTACTGCCTGGCCGGGTTTGACCGAGCTGAACATCGAGAGCCAGCTGTATCCCATGCCGGACACAATCATCAGCACCACGAAAAGAACACAGGCTCCCACAACAAGAACCTTCTTCCACCGGGCAACCTCTGCTTCTTTTCTCTTCTTTTCACCCATTTTTTTAGTTCCTCCTTATTACATCGGAATCCCGGTGTCATAAACTATTCCGAATTACCGGTTCATTGGAGTAACTTTTATTAGTAATCATGAGTAACTCAGGGTTACCCCCAATCACATTGCGGGGAGAATCCAGCAATGGAGGGAAAGTCATGGTATGGAGACGCTATCCATTCGAATCGATGTGGCGCGAGATGGAGGAGATGCGGGCGGAACTGGATCACCTCTTCCACCAGAACGCGGCCGGTAACCAGCTCCTCCTGCCCGGTGGTATCGGCGACCGGATGATCCCGGCCATCCGCGGGGAGTTCCGGGTCGATGTCCGGGAACATGAGGATGAGGTGATTGTTGTTGCCGATCTCCCGGGTGTAGAGAAGGAGACCGTTACTCTCAATCTCATCAACCCGCGGGCGCTTGAGATCGCGTGCGAGCGGAACCGGGAAACGGAAGAGAAGATGGAAGGCTACTATGTCCGCGAACGGGTATCCGGTTCCATGCGCAGAATCGTTGCGCTGCCTGCGGATGTTATGGAAGAAAATTCAAGGGCACGTTTCAAAAACGGGGTCCTGGAAGTGATCCTGAAAAAATCAAAGGGCCTGCCCAAGACCCGCATTCAGATCGAATGATCCCATCAATTTTTTTTACCGATGTCTTTTAGTGCCCGGGGCGGCTAAGCTGTAGTGATGGACAAGAAACGGGTCCGGAATTACATGACGTACGATGTTGTCAGCGTCGATATCAACGGTACGGCAAGAGACGTTATCGATAAGATACAAAAGACCCTTCATGACGGCTTTCCGGTGGTTGACAAGGATACGGTCGTAGGCTATGTGTCTGCCCGCGATCTCCTCTTCATCCAGCCCGACACACCGGTCCGGGAAGTGATGTCCGACCGGCTGATCGTTGCCGATCCCGACATGGACATCAACGATGCTGCACGGGTCATCTTCCGCTCAGGGATCCAGAAGCTGCCGGTGGTTGATGAGAAGAGCCACCTGCTGGGGATCATCTCCAACTCCGA
>DUHF01000181.1:0-904 GCA_013331015.1 Methanoregula sp. | reverse complement strand
GAGATCAAAAAAGGGCTTGCAGAGCCCATCATTGTTGTACGCCGGCCGGGGCGAATCATCCTTGTGGATGGCCATCACCGTGCGGTTGCCGCAAAAAGGATGGGGATCACCGCACTCGACGCTTATATCATCGAGATCAAGGAAGACATCGAACTGGGCATGGAGCGTACGGCACATACCATGAATTTAAAGAACCTTGACGATATCCAGATCCTCGATTACGCCCGCCACCCGCTCGTTGCCATCACCAACCGGCTGGTGAAACGGGACTGATCGTTTTGGCAGATTGTCTGCTCTGGAGAAATTCTTAGAAATGATGATGGAAGCTGATACCTCCATACCCCTTTTCCGATGCCTGCCGCCAACCAAAAAGGGCGTTTTCTCTGGCGGCCTCAATTTTTATGTTTTTTTGCTCTGGTGAAACAGGCATGAACAATATCGGTTCACACCCGAATGATGAAAATCTGGAGTATTGGACAAAGGCATGCTCCCCCCCGGGTCAGAGCCCCTCACGAGGCACGGCGGGGCAAAATTACCGTACTAAGAACACCGTTCATTGAAGCCGCCACACAGGCGCCCTTTTTGGTCGGCGGCCGTTCATCACAAACGGAGGTTTAAGGGCATCGGCCCCCATCATCTTTTTTTTGTGATTTTCATGAAAATCCTGACCACCCTTCTGGATTCGATTGCGATAGAACCACGGGCGCTCGGGGTCTCGTCGACCCTCGCCTTTGTGGAGCATGGCGGTGAATGGGGACCCATGGGTAAAATTTTCAGCAGGAATGGGGGGATTTGGGGGCTTGCCCCCGCTTGTTGCCTCCCCCTCTCTTGGGAGAGTGGGGGTCACCTTCATAAATTCCACTGAGCGTTTCTGAAAGGTTTTCCCATGAAAATCATCATAGAT
>DUHF01000245.1 GCA_013331015.1 Methanoregula sp. | reverse complement strand
TCTATGATGATTTTCATGGGAAATCACTCCCAGGGTGTCATTTTGTGGAATTGCGAGGGTGACCCCCTCTTTCCCCCGGAGGGGGAGGCTGCCTGCGGGGGCAAGCTCCCTTGACCCCCTTTTCTATCATTCAGTTTCAAGTGCCCAATTCCTGCCTGCTCCACGGGGCGAGGGTCGATGAGACCCCGAGCGCCCGTGGCTCTATCGTTATCGAAATCAGAAGGGGGGTTAGCATTTCCCATGAAAAATGCGAAATACCAGTATATGGGGGTTTTTAGGTCGTTAGCCCCCATCAACTTGCTCATCGGGATCCAGATTACCCACACAGATCAGCGAAGAACCAAAATTTTCAGATCTGGATAACCGCAGTATCCTTCTTTTTCTGCAAAATCTTCTGGAACCCGGCAATCTTCTCTTCGGGAATACCGCTCTTTTCAGCCACCACTTTTTTATCGGCAATCCGGAGGGATTCGGCATCCGTGATGTCAGCCCGGAAGAGTTTTTCGAGCATCGGCTCTGAGAGCCCCTTTACGGCAAGGAGCTGTTTTTTGCCCCGCTCGATAGCAAGCTTCGGGACCTTCTTTGGCACGGGTTTGTTGAGATACGTGCAGACCCGTTCAACGTGCCGCTGGACGGTCGATAGGGACATGCCGGTGAGATCGCTCAGTGCACCGGGGGTGTGGGCACAGAAAGCGTCCGGGGTGATAACCCCGGCATTGATATATTTCTTCAGGCTCACGGCCGGAATCCCTATCTCTTTTAGGATCTGGCTGTTGTACACGACTTTTGCATCGGATAGGAGTTGTCCGGCTTCCTGCTCGCCGATGCCGGCGTTTTTGAGGACTGCTGCATCAGCCCGTGCAAGATCGGCGAGTTCCATGACACCGGCCTCCTTAAGGGCAGCCTGGATCTTTGCGTAACTCCGACCTTTTCGCGGGATGAGCCGGTCCCGCATGAACTTCCGGCACTCGGTGCGCCGGCGCAGTTTCTCAAGCACCGTTACGGCACCCGAGATGATCGTTTCTGCCGCATCTTTTTTGATCTCAAGCCGTTTTGCAAGCTGGTCCGGCGTGCTCCGTGCCAGTTCTGCTACCGAGTAGATGTGCCGTTTCTGGACAGCCTCGATCATGGCCGGCGTCATACCCGGAATCTCGGCAAGCGACTCCTTGTTGGAATTGATGTGGTGGCACAACGGGCAGCCGATGTCCCACGGGCGGGCTCCCTTCCTCACGAGCCGGACAAAGTTGAGGCCATGTTTGTCGCAGACCTCGTCCGTCCGAATCGCAAATCCCCACTGGGCCATGGGAAGGCCGATGTTGAAGCTGCAGTCCGGGTAATGCGAACAGCCGATGAACTGGGAATTGCCCCGCATGTGCTTGATGGCAAGCATCCCGCCGCAGACCGGGCACTTCCCGAGGTTCATCTCCTCGGCGGTCCGGTTGCGGATATCGTCCCCGATCACCTGCTCGTTCTTCTCGAGCTGGTCGAAGGCTTTATGGAGCATCTCGCGGGATTCCCGGGTCACGTCCTCCCGTGTCCGTTTGCTCTCCTTGATCTGCTGCATGTGCGATTCAAGGGTTGCGGTCATGTCGGGCTTTGTGATGGTATCCGCGTGGGCTTCGAGCGAATCGATGACCACCCGGCCCACGAGCGTGGGGCGGAGGGGAGTACCTTCCACGTATTTGCGCGATACGAGTTTTGCAATGACCTCGTGCCGCGTGCTCTTGGTGCCAAGCCCGAGCTCTTCCATCCGCTGGATGAGCTTGGACTGGGTGTACCGGGCAGGTGGCTGGGTCTCCTTTTCGTCCAGCATGACGTTCTTAATCGGGAGTTTCTCACCGGTCTCAAACGCCGGGAGCAGCGTCTCGCGGGCTTCGGAGAACGGGTACACCGTGTGCCACCCGGCTTCCACCAGCTGGCCGCCGGTGGTGGTGTACTCCTCGCCACCGGCATCGAAGAGGATCTTTAACGTCTTCCACTGGGCGTCGGGCGAGAGGGTTGCCAAAAACCGGCGGAGCACCAGCTCGTAGATCCGGAACGCGTCGTCGCCGAGAAGTTCTTTTGTGGCCCCTCCGGTCGGGTGGATGGGCGGGTGGTCGGTGGAGGACTTCTTGCCCCGGGTCGGAACGGCCCGCCGGTTGGCAAGAACCCAGTCCACGTCCTTTTTGAAGGGAGAGTTTTTGAGGGTGTTGAGGATGCCGGTGAGGTCCAGCGACGGGGGATAGACCGTGTTGTCCGTCCTCGGGTACGAGATGAAACCGTTCATGTACAGGTCTTCGGCAATCCGCATCGCGTTTGCCGCCGAGAACCCGAGCCGGGCCGCGGCAACGATGTAGGTCGTGGTGTCGAACGGCGACGGTGCCCGGTCCTGCTTGGTGCCAAACTTCACATCGGTGACTACCAGCGGCTCCTTTGACCGGTCGCGGGCAGTTTCCGCTGCGGCCTTCTCGTGGAACCGGCCATTGGTGTGCCGGGCCTCGATCGCTTCGCCCCGCTTCTCGGTCATGAGGGAGAGCTGCCAGTACTTCTCGGGGACAAACGCCTCGATCTCCTTCTCCCGGTCCACGATCATCGAGAGGGTGGGGCTCTGGACCCGGCCCACCGAGAGGATGTTCTGGCCGCCCCGGCGGGCTGCAAGCGAGATGAACCGGGTGAGGGACGCTCCCCACATCAGGTCGATGGACTGCCGGGCCTCGCCGGC
>DUHF01000259.1 GCA_013331015.1 Methanoregula sp. | reverse complement strand
GATCCCGTGGGGGTCGTATCCCCCCGGCCGGGCAAAACGACCCATCCGGGTCCCGGTCCCGGGTCCCCGTGAGACGAAGGGAGACCGACCCCCCTGCGGGGAAAAATCCCCCCAACCCCCTACTAAGGTAGTGCAGATCCGGGTGGACACGCGGACCTGGAGATGTATCGGCGAGGGAGCACGACAGGATAGCGACTCTCCGACGTGAACACCCATTTTTCCCCCTTGTCTTTCGGGGGGGGGAAATCCGGGCCCGTAACATGCCCGGTTTTACGAGTTTTGACTCACCCCCCTTTTCTGGTGAGGCAATGTTTCCCAAAAACGCGGTAATTGTTCCGGAAAAGATCCCGGTTTTACGACGGGAATTGGTGAGGCAATATGGAGCAACGTTACAGCGGCCGATGAGAGAACGGACCCGGGTTTCTGGGAAGGGGTGCCGGGAACGGGGGTTTTTGGGGCCATGGCGGGCCTGGATCGGGGCATGAGGGGGGTATCGTCGTAATGTCGACAGTGATACAATGGTGCCGGCGGAAAATATCCGGTCCGGATATGCGGTGTTACGGCATTAAAAAAGAAAGAATCCGGCTTACTCTGCCTGCACACCGACAATTGTTGCCGATGAGTGGGATCTTGGAACTGGAAGCCCGTCTTCAATGAGCCCGCGGACGTGCATCTCGATTGCCTCATGCATCCGCTCTTTTTGTCTCTTCGCGAATCTTTCCCGTTGCGACACACCCGGGAAGATCCGGTGAATATGCAAAAAAATTCTTCCCGGCTTTCTCGATTACAATCAGGAACCTGTGCATTGTATGATCATTCCTTGAATACGGCCTGCTTAAGATATGTCTTTCAACCGAATCCTGTATTGCCTGCGTGAGCCGGGGATACTTCCCTACAAGGGCGTGCAGTTATAATTTCCCCGCTCGCAGCCGGGAAGATTGTGGTATCCGATTTCATTGTATGATATTGTATAATATTGCCCGTGGTATTCGTAGATGGGTGTATAGGGAAAACATTCTGCGGGTGTTTTGTTCTTACACAACGCATCATGAAATCTAAGGAAGTCGCTTTCATTTCCATCAAACCAGGCCGCAACCCGGTGATTGTTCTGCCAGGCATGCGGATTGGTATCGACACCGTTCATGGCCTTTTCTAGATCCGGAAATTCAGATAAATCATCATATGTCAGATGAACGAGCACCATCCATTGGGGATAATTTGTGTTCCATTCCTGTATCTCGTAATGTACATCGGTCACTTTTTGATCCCGTACAATGCTCATCTCGTTCGATGAACAATTGCCTGAATGAGGACGTATATTCGGGAAGACGAACTCGAAAATTATTAAACAACTGATAATTCCCAGTATTATGAGGATGCATATAACAACATTTTTATTGTTTCCATTGATGGAATTTTCATTTGATCAAATCCATTCTGTCGATTTTGTTAATGCAGGTGTTCTTCTCAATCCTGTTCTATCTGGTCTTAATCCGTGAGCTGCTGTATGAAATTCCTCTTTCCAGGAAAATTAAATTCTTCTAAAAAAAACTGGAATTTCTGCATCCTTGGGAATTTTCCGTTACGATGAATTGAAATTTTTTTTATTCAACAACAATTGTAAGATTGAAGACCTTTTCATTGCCGGTGATCTCTCCGGAGAAATATTTTTCATACCCTTTCAAAGAAATAACGCCGATTTTTTGGGCAGTAATTGTCCATTCATGTACTTCTTTTCCCGGTCCTGCCCTTAAACTCGTCTTATTACCCGATTCATCAAACCAGGAAATTCCGTTATCGCGAATTTCTAACGACTGACTTCCGGACAGGTTCCACGCATGCCCAACTCTGGTTCGTTCATTCAGCTGAAGAGTAAAAGAGCTACCGTTTTTTAAACAAACTATAGTATTATTTTGTGTTTCATTTAGAATCATATCTTCTCCTGAGATTAACGATTCTGAACAAGTTGCAATCGTGTCCATTGGTTGATCTGAATGCCGATCAAAATCGATGCAACCCGCTGAAATGATGAATACGCAAACACTTACGGCTAATAGAATAACTTTACTTTTTTTCTGAATTGTAATCACCTGTTGAAGATGCCGGTATTTGGGGGTGTCCCCATAAAAAAGGGGATTTTTGTTCACATTTATATCGATAGTGGTGATCTATCGCTGATAATGTTAAGTTTTGGGACATATCATGGATTGTTTGTCCACAGTGTCACAGGTGTCATTCCGCTCCAGGTAACATCAAGATTTGTTAATCCCATGCCCGATGAGACCGCTTTTTGCCAGGTAAACGTCACTGCGTTCAGATTAACATCACGGAACCGCATATTGGAAAACACAATCTTTCCGGGAACATCATTGTCATTATTGATATACCAACCCTCAAGTGCGCAAAAAGCTCCGACGTTATCTGTTCCAATATTGGGGGCATTTGTTGAGAAACTTGATGAGTATCCACTATTGGTTAAGTCCTGAGTGATAATATTCCACCTGTTGAGGTTGGAATTCCATCCCAGCGTTCCACGAATTGTGTGACCAAAAGCAGTATTGATCGCAGTGCCCCTATAATACACTCCATTATACCCATACCATGGAGCGGCTGTCCATTGGTGTGTCCCGGCATAATTATACTCAAGAACTGGCTGGACAATTCCCGTATCCCCACTTGACTGAATGGCGTTGAAAATGTAAATGATAGATCCGGTTGTGGTGTTTGGGGGAGATGATGGAACGTTCCAATCAGCGATAAATTGTCCGAGCTGGGGTATTCCTCGTTTATAAGAACTTTCAATCCAGCCATTTGTTGAAGGAACCGGTATCATCTCTCGAACCGTCTTGTTCGGGGAGATAACCGTTAAAATGCGAGTGTCATTCAAGTAAACATTCGTAATCCCATTGTCGTTTACCTGAACATAGGATCCATCCGGAATCTGGTTAATATTTACCGCAGAAGTGAGTCCTTTCGGTGTCGGAATTTTAGGTGAATCACTATCAACTGAACGAATTAGTTGGTTCCCATTTGAATCAAAGACGCGTGTTATCCCATCATCGGAATGTTGGATAATTGATCCGGTTGGGATTGATGTCAGATTTTCTTCTTTTGAAAGACTGAATCCATTCTGGATTACAACAACGGGTTGTAAATCATTTGGTCTTATGTGTGAAATGGAAAAATCTTCAGAAATTTGTTTTTCTTCTTCCGCACTCACACACGGTATCATCACCATCGCTGCCAGCAGCAGTGCCAGCAGGACGAGGCCAATTTTTCGTAAGGTCATTTTGCTATCCTCCTTTTTTGTGAAAGCGTTCGCTCGACAAGGCACAAGGAAAATCTTCATTAGGACAGAAGATAATGTTCTCATGCCTACGGGCGGGACCGGGTTCATTTAGTCTGCAAACTTTGGGTGAACCCGTCCTTTCACTTTTCGCGGAACAACCCCTGGTTGTCCGCAATGAGCGGTTAAATATTGTATTATTAATAGTCTCTGTCCATAAAATCGAACTGGGATTTATTTTGAAAAAACATGTCAAGTTTTGGCCGACAAAACGTAAATAGAATGAGCCGGGATTTCCCGGAAGGAAAAATAACCGGCGTGAATACTGCCTGCGCGGGAGTTTATGGGATTTTCCGGTAATCGAATCCGCCGCAAAGGCGCCCTTTCTGGATGGTGACCGTGTGCCGCAAACCACCGCCCCCATTATTTAAAATCCAACCCCCCGCCATCTCCTTAACGCAATCGCGAAGATGATCGCCATTGAAAAAATTCCGGAACGATCGGAAACGATTTCCGTTTGCAAATTACGGTGTGTTTTTCCGGTCATTGGACCTGCCCCCCTCCATCCGCGACCGCCCCCCCCGCCCCCGTTCCCACCCCCCCGCCAGAGCCCCGGACAAAGATCGCTTTTCGATCCTGCGGGGGTCGTATCCCCCTGTCCGGGCAAAACGATCCATCCGGGTCCCGGGTCCCCCTGAGACGAAGGGAGGCCGACCCCCCTGCGGGGAAAAATCCCTCCCACCCCCTACTGAGGTAGTGCAGATCCGGGTGGACACGCGGACCGGGAAGATATATCGGCGAGGGAGCACGACAGGATAGCGACTCTCCGGCGTGAACACCCCCTTTTTCCCCTTGTCTTTCGGGAAGGAAAATCCGGGCCCGTAACATGCCCGGTTTTACGAGTTTTGCCTCACCCCCCTTTTCTGGTGAGGCAATGTTTCCCAAAAAAGCGGTAATTCTTCCGGAAAAGATCCCGGTTTTCCGGCGGGAATTGGTGAGGTAATATGGAGCAACGTTACAGGGGCCGATGAGTGAACGGACCCGTGTTTTTTGGAAAGGGGTGCCGGGAAAGGGGGTTTTTGGGGCCATGGCGGGCCTGGATCGGGGGATGAGAGGGTACTGTCGTAACAGGGGTCGTGGCACGACTGTACCGGTGGAGGCCCCCTTTCACTATTTTTCTTAAAAAAAAGTGTAACAACCCGGAACTATACCAATTCCAGGAATTTTTCGATAGTGAGATCAGCATCCTTGATGATAATCCGCAATGTACCACGGGCTACTTCCGGGTGATTGGGAACGGTCAGGGGTCTACGGAACGGGTGTCTCAGGTGAATGTGACTTCCTTTCTGGTCATTGATCGTATAACCCAGCTTGCCGAGCGCTTTTACGACATCCTTACCGGAAAGGATGGGGAGTTTGTCGGTCATATATCGATGGCAACAAACGTTTCTTTGGTACCCGGGCGGTGATAGAGGGGGATGCCATCGCGGGCGAGTGCGGAGAGATGCAGCTCGATGGCTTGTGCAATATTTTTCTTCGCCTCTTCTTCCGTCTTACCCTGGGAGACACAGCCAGGGAGTGCCGGCACGGTGACAATGTACCAGCCATCTTCATCCTGCTCAATCGCGATTTTAAAATCCATACCTTCTCCCCGAATTGTATACAATTATTAGATTCCGGTATTTAAGAGAGTTTATGGTTCCCACCGTTTCATGCACGTTGGGACGTCCGCTATCCCTCTTCCCTCCGCCGGCTCCCGAAATATTGTCACCTCCCCCGGCGCCTGTGCCTGCCCCTCCCCCCTCCAGACCCCCACCCGAATATCGCTTTTCGAACCCGTTGGGGTCGTATCTCCACGTGTGGGGAAAGCGACCCATGCGGGCCCGTGTCGTGCGACGGTTACCTGGCAGGAGTTCCCGCACTGCCTCGTGATGTCCCGGAACTTCAGCTATGCCAGGGATTATCCTTGCATATAAAAAAAAGATCAAAGTGATTTCTGCAGTTCGAGAATTTCTTTCCCGATCTGGTTTAACGGTTTTTTCCGGAATGTTTCCTTGCGCTCTTCCGTATAATCGCCACTGCCGTGATCGTAACTCCGGATAAACCGGGCGGCATCTTCCGGTCCCAGTGCTTTTACCAGGGCATCGTACCCTTCACTCTGGATCTGGGCGATGGTCTTACTTGCCATTCAGGTTCACCTCTGTCAGCCAGTGCAACGGATTATCGACCCGCACTGATATATCTTGGGAATGAGCCTTCATAATCCTTATCACGTCATCATCGGTTGTCAGGAAAACAGCGCCGGCTTTTTCTGCGCACGCAAGATGGATAGCATCCATACCAGTTATTCCCGTTTCACCGATCTCTTCGGCCCTCAGCAGCAGGTCTGCATCAACACGGATCATTTCACGGGCACAACCGGTCAGCTGAATCGCACGGGATTTCTTTGCAGAATCATTGATAGAACCGATCTCGTAGAGGATTGCCGTACTGGTGATGAGTTCCCAGTCAAGAGAACACCTCTTAATAATCGCAAGGATGGCTTCCGATTCCAGCCGTATCCGCGTGACTTCGTGGTTGTCGAACGGCCGGCAGAGACAGCAGACATCGAGATAGATTCTCATAAGAAAGCCCGTGGATAATGCTTCCGCTCCATCGGTTTATGAAACGGGGACCATGCGGCGTGAAAATGGAATTTTTTTCAGCCGGATTCTTTAAACTCCTTCATCCGCAGCAACCCCGTTATCGTTGCGTGCCGGGCCGCCCCCCCCAATCCCCCGGCACCCTGGCCCGCCTTCCAAACCGCAGCCTATCCCAGCGCCCCGCTCCCGGCCCCGGCTGCACGAAACGCGATTATTTCATCAGAGAAATACACCCTCTTCTGAGGAACCTGTAAGCCCGCGGCGAAACGGTATATTGTGGACGAGAACGGCAACAAGGTCGCCATACTACTTCCCAGCCGGCACTCCCATGATATTTCCAGAACCAGGATGGTTTGCAATCCCGGTCAACCTATTTGGCAATACATATCATATCCCGCTCCCAACACCCGATCATGTCCGTCCTCCCGCATCGGCAGAACGACAGAGTGGTTCTTGCTGTGATCTGCCTTGCCGTCTTCATGGCCGATCTCGATTCATCCATAGTCAACATCTCGCTCCCGACCATTGCCGCTGCCTTCCACGTGGACCTGGGCGTGGTCTCCTGGGTCGTGATGGCCTATCTTCTCGTGGTCACCGGCCTGATGCTCGCGTTCGGGAGGCTCGGCGACATGCTGGGGCTCTGCCGGGTTTTCACCTCAGGCCTGATCCTTTTTACAGCAGGCTCCTTCTTCTGCGCCCTCTCGGGATCCATCGAAATCCTGATCGCCTCCCGCGTGGTACAGGGGATCGGGGGAGCAGCCATCCTTGCCATTGCCCCGGCCCTGCTCGCTGCCAGCCTTCCTGAACAACGGCGCGGGTGGGCGCTGGGTATCATGATGACGGTCGTCTCGTTTGCAATCGCGGCCGGGCCGATCCTCGGGGGGTTCTTAACAGAGTATGCCGGCTGGCCGTGGATCTTCATCATCAACGTGCCGGTCGGGATTGCGGCAGCGATCCTCTCCGTCCGCATCGTGGGTGGCGATCCGGTTCCGCAGCAGGCCGGGCAGTTCGATACAGCCGGCGCGGTCCTCATCCTCCTTGCCCTCACAACGCTCCTCTACCCGGTCAGCCAGGGGCTGTATCTCGGCTGGACATCCCCGGTTGTTGCCGGGTGCCTGCTCGTATCGCTGTTCGCGTTCGTTCTCTTCTGGCTCCACGAGCGCCGGTGCACCAACCCGCTTGTCGACCTGCGCCTCTTCTCGTCGCCTGCCTATCTCCGCGGCAACATGGCCGGCATGCTCCTCCTCCTCGCGTTTGCCGGTGCCATCTTTCTCCTGCCATTCTATTTCGAACTGGTCCGCGGCACCTCCACCGATGTCGTGGGCCTCCTCCTCGGGATCCCGGCAGTTGCCCTGATCGTGTGCGGCCCGGTTGCCGGCCGCTTGTCCGACCGGTACGGTTCAAGAGGGCTCATGGCCGCATCAGCTGCCCTCTCCGCCGCAACCATGTACCTCTTCTCCCTTGCCGATGCATCGACCGGTCTTGCCTTCCTGATCATTGCACTCCTCCTTCTTGGTGTTGGTATCGGGATCTTCGTCCCGCCCAACATGCGCCTGATCCTCGGGTCCGGCGGGACGGAGAGCGGGGGCGTTGCCTCTGCCGTGATGATGACAATCCGGACCGCCGGCGCATTGTTCGGTGTTGCTGTCTATGGCACGATCGCGATGCAGGCAATTGCCGGCTCTGCGACCGGACAGGCAATGACAGCAGCGTCCGGGCAGATGGTTTCGGGGATACAGGCAGCGTTCCTTGCCGGCGCGGTCATCTGCCTTGCCGTTGCCGTCATCTCCCTGTTCACCCCGGAACCGGAAACAACGCCCTCCCCTGAATAGGAGAAAGTCTGAGGGGGTCTGTTTTTCTGAGTCCTTCGGGAACAGGATCCGGATCCGGCAACTCTTCAGCCACCCTTGCTATTGTGCAATCCAATTTTACTAACCATCAGTTATTTACTAACCGCTAGTTATAATATGGTCCGCGGCGAACATAATTAGTGAATTTCCATGGTTGCATTGACACCGGAGATTATACGGGGCTGAAAAATATCATGAAAATCGATTCAGTGAAACTGGTGTATTTCTCGCCAACGGCAACAACACAGGCTGTTGTCCGGGGGATTGCACGCGGGACCGGTTACGAAAACGCAGAAGAGCTGGATATCACCCGGCCGGCTGCCAGAATGCAATCACTCAAAACATCGGATAATGACCTGCTCATTGTCGGGGTACCGGTATATCTTGGAAGGATTCCGGCGCTGGCTGATGAATGGTTGCGCACGCTGCAGGCCGGCAATACCCCGGCGGTCTGCGTTGTCGTGTACGGCAACCGCGCCTTTGACGACGCCCTCCTTGAGCTTCAGGATGTCCTTTCCGCACGCGGGTGCAGGCCGGTAGCCGGCGCAGCGTTTATCGGGCAGCACTCATTCTCCACTGCCGCAACGCCAACCGCAACAGGACGTCCGGATGCAGGGGACCTCGAACAGGCAGCCGTGTTCGGTCAGAATATCCTAAAAAAACTGGAGGCTGTCTTGTCAGCAGACCAGATCCCTGCGCTCAGCCTCCCCGGCTCCCGCCCATACCGGATGGAGACCTGTCACCCGTACAAAAAGGGAACGGTGTTCTGGAACGTTGACTTCATCGCGGTCAGCGACGCGTGTACGCAGTGCGGTATCTGTGGTGAGGGCTGCCCGGTCGGGGCAATCGATCCAAAAAACAGCAGGGCGATCGATACGGAGTCCTGCATAACGTGCTGCGCCTGCATCCGGTCCTGTCCCGAACACGCAAAGACGATAAAACCGGGTATCGTCATGGACGCATCGGAGCGGGTATATTCGCTGCACCGGGAAAGAAAGGAGCCGGAATATTTCGTATAGGACCGGTGGAACCATGGGAGTCGCAGACAGGAGACAGCGGGAAAAGGAACAGCGGAAGACCGGGATCATCGATGCCGCTGAATGCCTCTTCTTCTCACGGAACTATGAAGAGGTCTCGATGGAGGAGATCGCCCGGGAGGTTGAACTGAACAAGGCTACCATCTATCTCTATTTTGAAAATAAGGAAGCACTTTACGCTGCTGTTGTACTCCGCGGCGTTGCAATCCTGAAAGAAAAATTTTCAGCCTGCAGGGAACAAAAGGCCCAGGGCATTGTCAAGGTTGCCCTGATGGGCCAGGCCTATTACCGGTTTTCGCAGGAATACCCACAGTACCTTCGCCTGATCCACTTTTACGGCACGGAACGTTTCTCAAAAGAGAACCCGTGCACCGCGGAGATCGGAAAGGGGTATGGTACCTGCCGGCTGCTCCTGCAAGATGCGATCCGGGAGGGGATCGATGACGGAACTATCCGGGCCGATCTCGATCCGTTCCTTGCCTCGATGTACCTCATGATATCCTTCATGGGCATCCTGTCCATGGAAAACAAATGGAAACTCGTGATCGAGGCGGAGGGGTTCAGCTCCGGGCAGTTCACGCAGGAATTCTTCCGGTTCATTCTTCCGGCAATTTCCACCCATGAGAAATCTCACGCAATGGATGCCAAAGATTTCGCTTCCTTCGGTTTCTCTTTAACCGGACCGGTGGAACCCGAAAAGAAAAACCAAAAAAACGCTTAATCGCCTTCCTGCACTGGCCGGTGTGAAGAAGAAAAGCCACCCGGGGGTTTGAAGCGGGTTTTTCACTGCTGGTGAACATTCCCCTCCTGTTTTTTGCTTTCCTGGCCTTGTGTCCGGTTATCGCCCTTCCCGGCCGGCACCGGGTTTCCGGCATACTGGTACATCAGCGAGATGATCGCCGGCATGATGAGGATAGCCCCGCACAGCGAGAACCCGACCGTGATGACCGTGGTGATGCCGAAGTTGGAGATGATATTGAACTCCGAGAGCATGAGCGCAGCAAACCCAAAGACCGTGGTCAGGCCCGAGACCGTGATCGCGGTGCCGATCTTCTGGACGCTCATCTGGATCGCGGAGAAGAGATCAAGGCCCTTCCCGAGTTCTTCATCAACCCGTTCCATGATGAGGACCGTGTACTCGGACGCCACACCGATGGTCATGGATCCGAGCACCGCTGTCAGGGGGGTGTATTCAAGGCCCAGCAGGTACATGATGGCGCCGTTCCATCCAACGATGGCAACGATGGGGATCAGCGGCGAGATCGCGTGGATCCTCCGGTACACGATGAGCAGGAACCCGGCAATGAAGACGAACCCGAGAACCGTCATCAGGGTCTTGGAATTGTTAATATCCTCCATAAGGACCGAGAACATCTCCATGGTCCCGGTGATCCGGGCCGAGTCACCGGCCGGCGGGTAGTACCACACCAGGTCATTTTCTATTGCCGCTACCAGGGACCGGGCCTGGGACATTTCAAGGTCAACGGTGGAGAACTCAAGCACCGTCTCCATCTTCCCGTTGAGGTACCGGTCCCGTATCTCGGCCGGAATACGGCTAACGGTATCCTGTATCCCGCCCGGAGTCTCCGGCATCGTGCCGTCATTGTACTGGACAATGAGCGTGGCGATGCTGGTGACCCCCGTGATGCGGTCGTTCCGGTCTATCTCGTAATCACCAAAATTTTGGATCCATCCAAGGGTCACCGGGTCCAGCACGTTTCGGCCCGACACCACCACCGGGATGGTGCTCGTTGCACCCATGGCCCGGGTCACCTTGTTCATATCCAGAAGCGCGGGCATGTCGGGAGGGACAAAGGTCTTCTCGTCTGCGCTGATGGGGACCTCGTTGTCGAGCTGGAACCCCACCACAGCCACCAAAAAGACGAGCAGGATGACCGGCACCGGGTGTTTTGCGATCGTATAGGCGATCTTCCCGAGCGCCGCATCATACTTTCCGATGAGCGAAGTCTTTGAAGCGTCCGGAGCCGCGGTCGCATGCCCCGTTCTGCCCGTGCCGGTTCCCCCCGCCAGGGGTGTTTTGGCACGGTACCTGATAAGAATTGCAAAGACCGGAATGATGATGAGGGCTGCAAGGAAGCAGGACATCACCCCGATCGTGCAGGTGATCCCGAAATCACCCACCATCGGGATCGGCCCGAGCACCATGCTGATGAACCCCATGGAGGTGGCAAGCATGGCGATCATGACCGCGGGTCCGGTCCTGGTGACCGTAGTGATGACCGCTTCTTTGAGCGGGGTCTTTTGTACCTCCTCGTCCAGCCGGGAATGGATCTGGATGGCATAATCGATACCGATACCGATGAGGACCGGGAATGCCCCGATCACCACCATGCTGATGGGGATCCCACTAAGGCCCATGAACCCGAAGGTCATGATAAGGCCACAAGCAACAACCACGACCGGCAGGATCTGGTAACGCACATGGGAGAAGAGGGCAAAGACTGCAAGGACCATCAGGAGCATGGCAGCCATGATCAGGACACCCATCGAGGAGCCCATCGCCTCTTCCATCTCTTCAGAGAATGCAGCTTCTCCGGAGATGATAACATTCATTCCCGGTGGCGGATCGGAAAGATCCACCATGGAACGCACGTTGCTGAGCACCTCCTTTTGCCGGTCATCCGAAAGCCCCGGCTTGAGGGTGATGACGCTGATGGTCATCATCTTTGAGGGCATGTACCGCGCAACCACTTCCGGGGAGGACCGGGCCAGGATCGCATCCACCTCGGCACTCGAACCGGGGATCGTCCCGTCGTTGCCCTGCCGGATCATGTCGACAACGCCCGATACGAGCTCCACGGACGGCTCGTTTTTGATATCGTCCTGGAGCCGGTCAATATACCGGAGGTTTGCCGGTGTCGTGATATCATCGGTCTCGAAGATGAGCATCATGGCATTGGAGCCATAGGTGTCGGTATAATGGGCGAGCATTGCCCCGCGGGACGAGTCCTTGTCAAGATAGGTATCGTTGCCCGTCTGCATCGCTACCAGCGTGAGGCCGAAAATCATGACAAGGAAGAAGAGCGTGGCAACACCTGCGACCACCAGCGGCCGGGTGGTGACGGTATCAGCCAGCCATTCAAAAGGATTTCTCATCCGGTAGTACCTTCTTCTGGGATGTTATGGTATGCTGACCGGAACCGCGGGCAGGGAATGAAGATGGGCCCGTTGTGATTATTACCGGGGGAAAAACCGGTCAGGTGTTTCTTACTTATTCTATTCAGGATGCTTTATTAATCATGTGCTGGATGGATTTTTTTTCGCACCCGCAGAATGGGCATATGCCCTCCCTGTGCGGTGCAACCCCGGCTGGCAGAGGGAAGGGCCGGCCCATGGGATAAGGGATGCATAGTAATTTTCGCCAGTTAAGTGACAATGAGAGGCAGGCTCTAGAGAACGGATGCCGGACTTTTTTCCTTCACCCAGGGGGACTTTTTTTTGCCCGGCCCTTTACGGTGCATTTGATACCTTTTGAGAAATACACAGACTTATCATCCATGAACCGGAGCAGCCCCTCAAAAAACATCGTCCTTATCGGCATGCCGGGATCCGGTAAGAGCACGATTGGCGTCCTGCTGGCAAAGACCCTTGGCAGGAAGTTCATTGATACCGACATCCGTATCCAGGAAGTGACCGGCAGGCTCCTGCAGGAGATCCTTGACAAAGACGGGATCGGTGCGTTCCTTGAGATCGAGGAGGAAACGATCCTCGCTCTCGACCGGCACCATGCCGTCATCGCCACGGGGGGCAGTGTGGTGTACAGCCGGAGGGCGATGGAGCATCTTAGGCAGCAGGGAATCGTGGTATACCTGCAGGTCTCCAGTGAGGTGATGGAGCGCCGGCTTAAGAACATCACGACCCGGGGACTCGTCCTCCACCCGGGCCAGGACCTCCGCGACCTGTATGACGAACGGCTCCCGCTCTACGAAAAGTACGCCGATATCACCATCAACTGCACCGATGATCCTATCGAGCACGGTGTGGAAAAGATTGCCGGCGGGCTGAAGCAGTACAGGGCATAAGGGCGGAATGTCTTGCGGCACCACGCCTTACCGCCCATTAAGGGGGATCACCGCACGGGTGAAAATTACAGGAGATACTCCCATGCAGAAGATCATTCCCTGTTTGTGGTTCGATACCCGGGCACAAAGGATTTACCCAAAACCACACATGACAGTTGATCAACCATGCCCCGCCCGACTTTCGTCTTTAGTGCTCTCGCAGCAATCCTCCTGGTAACCGGAATCTTCCTTGCGGGGTGCACCGACCCGCTTCCCGCCCAGGAGACCGGCTCCATCCTGGTCAGCTCCATTCCCCCCGGTGCCGGGGTCTACCTCAACAGCGAATACCGCGGCACCACACCGGTTACTCTCAGCGCGGTCCCGGCCGGCACCCATACCCTCGAAGTACGGCTGGAAGGGTACGAACGCTGGTCAGCCCCGGTGACGGTCAAATCGGGTGGGAGTACGCCAGTCATTGCAGATCTCGTGAACCTTCCCACCACCCTGCCGGTCACCTTCGCGCCAACCACAAGCCCGACCGTGAGACCCGATATCCCGCAGATCCATGTGGACGGGTACTGGACGTACCCGCCCGAGCGGGGCACCGCCACTGCCAACCCGGTCCTGCTTGCCGTGCACACGGAAGCCTTCAATGTCGGGTACGCGGATGCCCGGGAAGTCACGGTCTCGGCCAACTTCTATCATGAGGGGCGGATGGTCTGCTGGAACACCGTGTATCTCGGGACCCTGAAGGCCGGCAGCCATATCTCCCGCGACTCGATGGTGTCCTGCACGCTGCCCCTGCCGTTCAACAGCCCGGACCTCACGATCCGGTTTGAGAACCTTGTCGTGAACCCGTAAGATCGGGAGATCTCTCCCTGGTATCCGTTCGGGCCGGGGGAGATCGTAAAATTCCGCCCGGTGTACACCTGCGAAAAGGGCCGGTAACGGATCCCCCAGTGGGCCGGCAGCACTGCCGTGAGCGGGGGAGTGGGCGTCGTCACGAACCTCGGCCTCCCTATTGCGCAGGAACTGCTGCCACCAGACGGCAATTCAAAATGGGGAGAGACGGTGTTGTCAGATGATGAGGGAAAACTCAAAGGTTTGATGAGGTCTCTCTTATCTATTTCTTGAGAAACCGATGCAGGGGTTTACCAGAATTTCTTGCCTGGGGAAAATCTTTAGAAGTGATGATGGGGGCCCCATACCGCCATTGCGATGAACGGCCGCCGCCCCGAAGGGCGCCTGTGCGGCGGCTTCAATGAGCGGCTTGGTATGGTAATCTGCCCCGCAGTTCTTCGTGAGGGGCCCTGAACCGGGGGAGCATCCCTTTGTCCAATACTCCAGATTTTCATCATTCGGGTGTGAACCGATATTGTTCATCCCCATTTCTCGTGAAAATCATCATAGAAAACGATTCCAGATCTTTTACATGGTACTTGCGATGCCTGCCGCCACCCCCGCGGGGCGCCCCCGTGGCGGCTTCAATTCGGTTTTTATGAAATGCCCCCTAAAGAGCTCATCCGCCCAGAGAGTCCCGCAACGAGTCCCCGCAAAAGCGTTATCGCTTCCGCAAGCCCTGAACCATTGCGCGACGCTTTAGGTCCTTGGCGCCCCCAAAAGCAGCGAGAAGGAGACACGCGAGGACGGTTGTGTTCAATTTTTTTCATCCGATTTCCATCGTTCAGGTGTGAACCGATTGGTCATGCCCGGTTCTCCAAGAGTCAAAAACCGGAATCGATATGCCGGTTGCGTCCCTCATCCTCAACAACTTCTCCCCGTATCAGGCCGTTTTTCGTGCGGGGGAGTCCGGTAAAATATCCCCCTTACCTGTGGGGAAAAAAGGACGGGATGGTTCGAAACTTCACTTCCCGCTGTCGTACCCGCACCGTTTGCAGCGGTAGGTACCGTCGGGCTTCTCAACGATATTGGGATCCTGGCATTGGTCACAGATCCGCCGGTCCTTTTTCACGCGCAGTTTCTGCGGCTGTTTCTCTGTTGGTTCATCCATGAGGATTCATTTGCATGAAGGCTCGATAAAGATATTCGTTTGTTTCCTCAAACCCGCACCCTTATGCACCCCCGCGCCTAAGTATACTCCAACAAATGCCTCCTGATACCGAACCGACACCGCCCCCCGCGCCGGATAATGACCCTCTACCCGAATATCTCTCCGAGGTATGGCTCGACCTTGACTGGTCCCCGTGGGTGCCATTCGATGCATCGCGGGAATTCTTCTACATCCCAAAAGAGCCCGGCGTGTACCGTATCCGGCCGGCTGGCGAGAATTTTTTGATGTACATCGGCGAGACCGGCCAGTCGCTGCACAAGAAACTCGCAGAGTTCCGGCAGGCACTGAGGCGCGCTGACCTGATGCCCTGGAGCGACCCGCACGAGGCTGCGCCGTGCCTGTGGGCGTACTGGGTGGAATGGGCACAAAAAAGATCCCGTGAAACTTTAAAAGAGCCAATCCCCGAATCTGACGATGAAGTTGGCCTGCCAAAACCGGTAATGTTCGAATTCTCCGCAGCCCCGCTTGACGCATCGCCGGCCGGCCGCAGGGGAATGGCATTCTTTTTGCTCTACCGGTACCGGCAGGATCATGGCGAATCCCCGGTCTGCAACTTCGGGCGATTCCATCCCCGCTACCGAAGATCCTCGACCCGGAGAGAGGCAAGGCGCGGAGCTAAACTTGAGGAGGACCAGAAGGACAACCCGGCAGGTTTTTTGAGTGTCCCGCCGCTTGCGGTTGAAGGCACCTGCGGCAGCAGCGACTGGATGGGTCTTGAGTGGAGCAAAAAACAAGCACTCACAAAAGAGAACGTTCTTGCGGTTGCAACAGGCGCCGGGCTGTATCTGTTGTCTGATGCGGTCTCCGGAGAGATTTTGTTTATCGGCCAGTCGGCCGACCTCCGGAAACGCCTGCACGAGGAGATTATGAAGCACCGTGATGGTTGCGAGCTTGTGTTCTCGTACCAGGTTGTCGGGGAGTCGGTATTCCCCCACAATCTCAGGGAACTGGAATGCGATCTTATCGGGAATTTCTTTGAGCAGAACCGGAAGGCTCCGGATTTGCGGTTCCGGAACACCCGGTAATTTTTTTTGGGTGAATCCGGCATGAACCGGATCCGATCGTGCGGACCTCTCCCGAATAAAAAAAACACCCGGCACCTGGATCCCGGTTCTGGATCTTTTTTGCAATCACGATCCGGTGGGGCATTTCATAAAAAACCGAATTGAGGCCGCCACGGGGGCGCCCCGCGGGGGTGGCGGCAGGCATCGCAAGTGTCATGCAAAAGACCTGGAATCGAAATCTATGATGATTTTCATGGAAAACCTGCAATGGGCAATATTTGATTGTGATGAAACCACGGGCGCTTGAGGTCTCGTTGCCCCTCACCCCGATGAGGCGGCGAGCGCCCGTGGCCCCATCGTAATATAATCTGATCTTCCTGTTAGCTTTTCTCCAGAGCCCATTTTTTCTTATTTATTCCATCCTAAATCATGAGAAGAACATTTTTTCCGCCATCGGCTGAAATTTTTCAGATGATGAGCATCACGCAGAGCATGATGCCGGTGAGAAGGGTGAGGATAATTGCAACCGGCGCTACTTTCCGGATAACCTCGCCCTCGATTCCCAGCTTGTCGATGACCGCTGCGGCATTGAGGATCTTGGCTATGGCAACGCCGGAAGCGATCCCCCCGCCAACCGCGTGGGCAGCATAGACCGGCATGAAATCAAGGTGCAGGACGTCAGTGGATTTCTGTAAGATCCCGTAGAACATCACGTTGGATGACGTCTCGGAGCCGGAGATGAAGGAACCGAGTATGCCCAGCGTCGGGCTGACGAGGGGAAAGGCAACCCCGAAGGTGAGTGCGAGGAAGAGACCGATCACGGCATTCATGTTGAGCGCATCCGCTCCCGAAGTTGCGACAAGCGCCCCGTTTACTACCGACTGGCCCGACCAGTCCATGACATACGCGATAGCAAAGAAGACCATAGCGGCAAGGGTCGGGCTCCATGCCCGTTTCATCCAGAGGGAAAGGATCCCGCAAGCCTCGCTCCTGCTCCGGATCAACAGCGGGGCAGAGATGAGCGTGCTTACGAACACCCAGAAGTAGGCCTGGTTGAGGAGTTTTAAGTCAACCACTTTCCCTGCCGCAACCGTCACCACCTGGGCCGGGCCAAGGATGCTGTACAGGCCGGCCTGGATGACCGGGATGCTGATGATGACCGCAAACAGGACAAGCAGGCACCACGGGAACGCCGCCTTCCAGAGCGGCATGCTGCCCGGTGGGACCGGTTGTGGGGGCGCAATAATAATTTCCGGAAGACACCGGCAGCGGATCGCCCGCAGGAGGAAGAGTGCGGCAATGGTAACGACACCGGACAGGACCCCGACAAGCCCGATGGCAGATGCCGGCAGGAGATGCACGAACAGGATCGCGGAGAACCCGAGGGTGAGCCCGGCAACGATTGCGGAAACAAACCCTTTTTTTATCCCGTCAAACCCGTCAGCCACCCAGAGCATGCCCAGCGCAAGGCCGGTCGAGATGACCGGCAGGAAGAGGGCTATTGAAGAGCCCAGCTCTTTGCCATCGAACCCGAACACCGATGCCGGAATGGTAATCGGCACCGCAAGGAGCGAGAACGACGTGAGCGGGTCATACCCCAGGCAGGGGAGGGCAACTGCCGCAACCGGCGAGAATCCGAGCGCCATCATGATCGGCGGCAGCATCGTGACCGGTGTTGCCCCGATGGAGACCAAAAACGACCCGAACCCCACGTTCAGGATCATGATCTGCTCGTAGCGTTCGGCAGCAATGGATTTTATATAGGCCGTGATGCGGGTGATGGCACCGGTCAGATCCATCATGGTCACCTGCAGGATGGTGAAGAGTACCATCAGCGAGATACCAAACGATGAAAGGACCCCTGCCAGGGACGCAGCAAGCGCTACCCCGGGCGATGTCTGGAAGAAGAGGACTGCCATGACAACCGTGAGGAACCAGCCCGCGACTGCCATCTGCGTTCCCGATCTCCTAAGAACGACAAGGCCGGTGAAGATGACAACGATGGGGAGGATTGCAAGGATAAATAAGAGAAAAAGATCCACGAAACACTTCCCCCGGTAGTACCTGAACAGAAAACTCTGGTATCAGCAGTGATAACCATTTCGCTTTTGCTGTCGCCGGCAAAAAGGATCCTTCGACCCCGCACGGGATTTTTAATCAATAATCTCGACACATTTCGAGCGTGTTAAATAGTAGCATGCTATACGCTAACAAGGTACTATGTTCGGATTACCAGATATTACAATCGCCGCTGTTGGCAGCGTCGTAATTGTTGTTATCATTGCCCTGCTGTACTGGGGCTTTACCTTTCGGGGGCATGACTGAAAATGGCAAGCATCAGCACCATCATCATCGTCTCCATCTATTTCCTTGCCATGATCGCCATTGGTGCCTGGGCATCGAAGAAGATCAAGAACACGGAAGACTACATTGTGGCCGG
>DUHF01000223.1 GCA_013331015.1 Methanoregula sp. | reverse complement strand
GAGACTTCGTGGAGGGAGGATGCCTGCCGCTGGCGGGAGGTCCAGAACTCGGCGGTGAATTTCTTTACCTCATGGCCAGCAAGCGTTACACACACCTCCTGCATGGACTGCCCTGCGTGCAGTACTGCGTCGTGCAGGTAATCTGCCAGGTCCATGCCGGCGGGAAGGGGTGACCCAGACATCATGTCGTAAGGAGTGGTTAGCGAGGGAAAGGTATATGCTGTGTGGTGTGATGTTGCCGCCACCGATATGCTCACATGCCGGGCAGGGGATATGGTCTTCTGAGGAGCGTGATGCGATGACAACAGGAACGGATTTCTCCCGCGGGATCGGCCGGGAGTTCATGGAGAGGACAAAATACCATTACATCGGGAAGAGCGACCAGCAGAGGGGGGTGCCCCAGCCCCCGCTTGAGGTGCCGGCAGAACCTAAGAAGGCTGTTATCGACCTCCCCCTGCCGGCATCCCTTGAAATCCCCCGTGTGGATCTCCGGACTGCTATCGAGCAAAGGCAGAGTGTCCGGCATTACGTCCACGAACCCATCACGCTGGATGAACTCTCCTTTTTCCTGTGGTGCACGCAGGGGGTAAAGAAGGTACACGGATCGCAGGCCACCTTCCGCACGGTCCCTTCAGCCGGGGCGCGTCATGCATTCGAGACGTATCTGCTGGTGAATGACGTTGAGGGGCTGGCGCCGGGACTGTACCGGTTCCTGGCGCTCTCCCACCGGCTTCAGCAGATCGATACCGATCCCGGACTCCTTGTTAAGGTCAACGCGGCCTGCTTCGATCAGCAGTTCCTCCTCCGGTGCGGGGCGGTTTTTCTCTGGACTGCCGTTCCCTACCGGATGACGTGGCGGTACTGCGAGCGGGGATACCGCGATCTCCACCTCGATGCCGGCCATGTCTGCCAGAACCTGTACCTTGCAGCAGAAGCCGTGGGATGCGGGGTATGCGCCATCGCGGCGTTCGATGATGATGCCATGGACATGCTTCTCGGTATCGACGGAAAGAATCAGTTCCTGATCTATCTTGCAACCGTTGGGAAAAAAGAGGAGAGCCGGGCTGGTTCTTGACTATGACGTGTGGGCGCCAACGGTATCGAATGCAACCGGGTACCGGACCGTGCCGCCGATACCATCGAGGGCGCCGGGCCGGAGGGGCAGCGCCATGAATGCATCGTCCGGGCACGGGAAGGGGGCGGAGATCCCGGACTCCTTTGCAGCGGTGAAGCCGAAGCGGGGGTAATACCCGGGGTGGCCGACCACGATCACGATACGGTGACCGAGCCTTCGGCATTCGTCCAGTCCCGCCTCGATGAGGGAGGCACCGATGCCCCGGCACTGGTAGTCCTGGTGGACGCCGAGCGGGGCGAGCGCAAGCGCTGAGGTCTCCACGGTTCCGGAGATGATGGCAATCTTGCAAAAGAGGATGTGCCCGATGATCCTCCGGTCATGGACGGCGACAAGGGAGAGGTCCGGGTTGATGTCGCCATCTTCCCGCAGGGCATTCACCAGCCGGGATTCCCCGTCCTGCGCAAATGCCTGGAGGTGGACCTCGTATATCGCAGGGGCATCGGACGGGAGTTCCGGCCGGATGATATAGGAATCCATCTCTCTCTATTGGCTGGCAGGCAAGATAAGAGGCACCCCCAATAGGCCAATAAAACGGCTAAAAGAAGAGAGGGGTAGCCTAAATTAGGCAAAAGCGCCTATCTTTTCGTGATGATGCCAACCCTCCGGGCATACGTGGATCTGTTCCGGCTCCGGTTCTTCTTTGCCTGGCCGCTCCTCTTCTGTTCCGGCTATCTCCTTGCCACGACAACGTATGGCGGGTTCTCGTGGTTTGTGCTGGGAAAGGTTGCCCTGATCGGGTTCCTCGGCTTTGAAGCGGGGCTGGTGCTGAATGATTATATCGACCGCACGTTCGATGCAAAGGATGTGGAACGGGACCGGCTCACCCGGTACTGGCGGGTCTTTGGCACCCGTCCGATCCCCGACGGGCTCATCTCCCCGCGGGTGGCAGCAGGGCTTGTCATCGGCCTTGTTACGGTCACTGCGGGGCTCATCCTCACCCTCCCGTACCCGCACTCCATCTACGTCCTCCTCCTGATGTTCCTCTGCTATGCGCTCGAGATCTTTTACCAGGAGGAGAAGCGGGAGCAGAAGATGCCGTTTGCGCAGGTGATCGGCAGGCTCGATCTTGCGCTCTTTCCGGTTGCCGGGTATCTCTGCGTGGGGAGCCCGGACAGGACCGCGCTGCTCTTCTTTGTCTTCTTCTACCCGTTTGCCCTCGCCCATCTTGGCGTCAATGACTTGATCGATGTGGCAAACGACCGGGTGCGGGGGATGAAGTCGATCCCGGTCATCTTCAGTAACGACGGAACGGCGTACTGGATCGCCGGGTTCACAGCAGTTCATGTCGTCACGGCACTGCTCTTCATGACCGTGCTCGGCTGGGTTGCCATCGCGGGGATCGGTGCAGGGCTGGTGCTGCTCCTGTATGCGAATGCGGTTATCCTGAAGGAGAGGTCTCCTGATGCTGCGCTGAGAGTGCTGCCGTTTGTCCATGGGGCGATGGTGCTGTACACGCTCGGGATCGGGGCGGGGGCGCTCCTCGGGATGTGAACCGGGGTCTGGGTTTTTGTTTTTCAAACGCGATCCGATTTGAACATAAAAATCGCTGATCGATTGCAAAATGAAATTCGCTCATCGATTCTGAGATCAAAATCGCTCATCGATTTTTGTACAAAAATCGGGGCCCGATTGTATCTTCCGCCAATAATTTCGTTCGTGAATCAGGTTTTCAATCGCGATGCGATTTTAAAATGAAAATCGATGACCAATCACAAAACGAAAATCGCTGATCGATTCTGAGATCAAAATCGCTCATCGAATTTTTTACACCATGCGAATGGAAAATGATGCTCTGTTGAAACGCACATAAACGAAGGTTCACACCCTCAGCAGCCGCTCGTTCTCCCGCAGCCACATCCGCCGGCGCTCGTAGTCGGGCATCAGCGCTGCCACCTTCTTCCAGAAGAGCGGCGAATGGTCCATCTGCCGGAGGTGGACGAGTTCGTGGACGATGACATAGTCCACGATATCGAGCGGCGCCTGGATGAGCCGCCAGCTGAAGTTCAGCCCGCCCCGGCTCGTGCAGGAGCCCCAGCGCTGCCGGGCATCCGAGATCCGCACCGACTCCGGCGAGTAACCGGTCATCATCGAGAAGTACATGCACCGCGAACGGATCTCTTTTCCGGCCTCCCCAACATACCAGCGCCGGATATGGTGCCGGATATCGGGCTGGAACGCAAGCGGCACAAAGAGCCGGTCGGTGCGGCATATGGATGAGCTCCCATCGTTCACGAAGTGCAGGGGATACTCCCGGCCAAGGAACCAGAAGACCTCCCCTTCCGCGTAATCGTGGACGATCGCCTGCGGGCGCTGCTTCACCTCATCGAACTTTTTTACGATCCAGGCGCTCTTCTCGCGAACCAGCGTATCGATCTGCGCCTGCGACACGCGGTGCGGGGCGCGGACGATGAGGGTGGCACGGGGAGTTACTTCGAGGGCGATGGTGCGGCGGCGGGAGCGGACGATCTTCTCGATTTTGATGGCGGGCATAGGGTGTACTTGTACAATCTCTTGCCGGGGAATGAGAAAAGAGCTCGGGCTGTCTTCCGGTTTCGTGAGGGGAGGGTCGCTCTCCAGCGCCACCCGTGCCCCCATTACGGGGGGACGGCGCACGGGCGTTATGGTTGGGTATACCAAACCGTGAAAAAATGCTCTGGAGAAACGCACATGAACGCGAGTTCACACCCGAACTATGAAAAAACCCTGAAAATAACGTCCTCGCCCGCATCCTTGCGCTCCTTATGGGGGCGGCAAGGCCCCCAATGTCGCGCAATGGTCGGGCTGCGGATGCGATTGTGCTCCGTATGGTCTCCATAGGGGACCCTCAAACAGGTGATTTCCCGCGAAATTTTCATGAAAAAACCGTATTGAGGCCGCCGCGGGAGCGGCGGCAGTAATCTCTAAGGGGGTATGGGGGCATCAGCCCCCATAATCTATTCTTCTGGAAATTGTGTTTTTCACGGGAAAACCTGCCAGAAATCATAGATTGATCTGCGATGGAGCCACGGGCGCTCGGGGTCTCCCGACCTTCGCCCTGTGGAGCAGGCCGTAAATTCCCGTGAGCGTTCCAGGTTTTTTTTCGTTCGCCAGTTCCAAAAAAAGGAGATCGCCGGAAAATTATCCTGCCTTCCCCTCCTTCCCGTTATACCCGTCGCTGATGACCGTGCCGTCCCGGAGCCGGACGATCCGGTGGAAATAATCCTTGTGCCAGTCCTCGTGCGAGACCATCACGATGGTCTGCTGCATCTCCTCGTTGATCTCGCGGAAGAGCTCAAGCACAACCCGGGAATTCTCCGAATCAAGATTGGCACACGGCTCATCGGCGAAGAGAATGTCCGGCTTGTTTACGATCGCCCTGGCAATCGAGACCCGCTGCTGCTGGCCGCCGGAGAGTTCCCGGGGCAGGTGATCCCGGCGCTCGAAGAGGCCGATCTTCTCAAGGACCGTATCACTGTCCTTCTGGATCTGCTCTTCGGTGCGATCCTTCCGGAGCATGGCCGGCAGCGAGACGTTCTCCATCACGGTGAGATCGGGGACAAGGGCATAATCCTGGAAGACATACCCGAACTTATAGAGACGGAACATCGTCTTCTCGTAATCGGTGAGCCGGGTGATATCCGTACCTTCGACAATAATATGCCCGGACGTGGGTTCGTCAAGGAGGCCCAGCATGTGCAGCAGGGTGGTCTTGCCACTCCCGCTCGCGCCCATGATGCCGAGGAACTCCCCCTTGGCGATATCGAGCGTGATCCCGTCCAGCGCTTTCACCTCGACATCCCCCATACGGTAAATCCTGCGTAACCCTGCAATCTCGATCATATCAGGACCTCATGGCAGTCTGGATATCCTCGCGGGAGACCTGGTAGGCTGGAACGTACCCCGCAACGATCGCCGCGATGAACAGGATCACCGAGTTGAGGAGGAGATCGAGAGGCGTGATGTACAATGTTGCCGACCATGCCGGGGTCACGACCGGGTTATAGGACATGTACACGGAAAGGGCCAGGGTGATGAGAATCCCCAGGATGATGCCAAGGATGGCAAGGATGATCACCTGGAACCCGTAGTTGTGCATGATGACTTCCTTGTCCACTCCGATGGCCTTTAAGATCCCGATCTGCTTTCGGCTGTTGAGCGTCTTGATGGTGATGACGATGAAGAGGACCACCGTCGTGATGATGATGGAGACGAACAGGGATACCATGTTGATGATGGCAAAGGTCTGGAGTGCCTGTCCCATGCTCTTGCTGAGCAGGTCAGCGGTTGTCTGCACCTTCTCCGATACCCCGTACTGCTGGAGCTCGTCTTTTATGAACTTCTCCGTATACCCGGGTTTCGCCTTCACGGTGATGTAATCCGCCTGGTCGAGCGGTTTTCCCTCCACCTCTTCCATATCCGCCCATGTCGTGTAAACCGTGTTGTCCACCGGGCTCCAGCCCGTGAAATAGATGCCCTTTACCCGGTATTCCCGCGTGAACCCGTTGCCGTATTCGATACTGATCGAGTCCCCGACCCGGACACCGCCAAGCGAGGGTTCGAACTCGTCTTCTTCCCGGACCGTGGCATCGCCCGCAACGGACTTCCCGATGATCACTTCGCCGGTATCCGCCTCCCCGAGATAACTGCCGGCGATCATCTTCGAGTACAGGGGTGAGACGTACTTTTCATCGCCGGGCGTGATCGCCCGGACCGAGACCCCGAGCACCCGCTGGCGGTACTTGAGGGTGGCACCCTTGGAATAATGGGGTGTGGCCCGTTCCACCCCGGGCATCCCGTTGATGAGATCCAGGGTTGCGTCGAGATCCGTAACATACCGGTCCCCCGACTTCGGGCTGACAAGGACGTTTGCAACCTCGTAGTCCACGATCTGGGTGGTGATGCTCTGCCCGATCCCGTTGAAGAGGGAGGGAAGGAAGATCATGTTGGTGAAGCACATCCCGATGATGAGGACGGTCAAAATCACGCTGGAGCGGGAGCCCCGCTGGAGCGAGCGCAGCGCCAGCAGGAACGCTACCTTCAGTTCTTTTTGTCCCATGGGAATTTACCGTCGCCGTTGACCTTCGGGAGGTACCAGTACCGGTACCCGACAAACCCGATGATGAGCAGGATGATGAGCAGCGTGATGATGGTGCCGGTCATGTCCGTCGGGACCACCCGCAGGTTCATCTCCCGGGTCATCGTGTGCTCCCCCATATCGTCAGTGTACGTGATCGTCAGGGTGTAGGGGTGATTACCCGGTTTTGCGCCTTCCAGAAGGAAGATGACCGGTGCGTCATTGCCGGGCTTGATCTTTCCGATGAAGGCCTCCTTCTTGCCCTCAACCGGCAGGTCGATGGTGGCCGAGACCTGCTTGGCCTCTCCGGTACCGGTGTTCTCGACCCGGATGGTCAGGTCAAAGGGTGTCCCCTCGTTCAGGCGCGGGGGATTGGTATCCACCGTGACAAAACCGAGCTCGGCCTTGCCTTTGAAAAGGATGTCAATGCTCGAGAGCTGGGTCGTCACGGTGCCGTCCATCGCGTTGTACCGGAGGGTTGCCGGGATCCTCGCAAGCCCCGAGGGGGTCTTCTTGTCCGAGATCAGGACGAGGTCGACGGTCTTCTGCCCGCCGGCCGGGATCGTCCCGAGATGGTACAGGTCGGAACCCT
>DUHF01000221.1 GCA_013331015.1 Methanoregula sp. | reverse complement strand
GGGTCATCCTCGCCGCCCATGGGGCTATAGCGCTTGGAACCCTCTCGGGGGGCTGGCGGATCGTCAAGACGATGGGGTACAAGATAACGAAGCTCCGTCCGGTCCACGGGTTCGCTGCCGAGACAGCCGGGGCATCCACGATCATCGGGGCATCGCTCATCGGCATCCCGGTCAGCACCACGCATGTCATCTGCTCCTCGATCATGGGGGTTGGCACCACGATGGGGACGAGCACGGTGAAGTGGGGGGTTGCCCGGACCATCATGTGGGCATGGATCCTCACCATTCCCATCAGCGCTCTCATCGGGTTTACCGCGTTTGCGGTGATCCGGGTGATCATCGGGTATTGATTCTCTGCTGGTGGGGACGATCTTTTTTTTCCAGCCGGGTCTTTTTCATCAGTCCGCCTGGCCAGATTATCCCGGTGCCCCCATCCATACCGGATCGCTGAAGGGAACATTCTCTCCCTTCACCGGGATGTCACGAGGGATACGCTCGATGACCCGGCTTTCGGAAGGGGCATTCCGGACGGTCCGGGTCGTTGTGGGAAACCGTCGCACAAAGGAGGTTGTCTATGCTCCCCCGGCGCCAAAAGAGGTCCGGCCGCTGGTAGCGGGGCTGGTTGCATGGCTGAACTCTGAGGCCGCCCGCCAGATGCACCCGGTCCTCGCTTCCGGGATTGCGCACTACGAGCTGGTCCGGATCCATCCGTTCGTGGATGGCAATGGCCGGACTGCACGGGCGCTCGCAACCCTCATCCTGACCATGCAAAAGTTCGATATCAAGCGGTTTTTTACCCTCGATGATTTCTATGACAGCGACCGGGCCGCGTACTACGCGGTGCTGAAACGGACGAACGGGACATACCCCGGTACCCCGTGGCTGGAATATTTCCTTGAGGGGGCCTGGATCTCCCTGCACCGGGTGAAGGAGCGCGTGCTGCTGCTCTCGTCTGATGAGCACAAAAAAGGTGCCGGCGGGCAGGTTGCATTATCGGAGCGGCAGATGCAGATCATCGAGTTCATCCATGCCCACGAGTCGGTGAAGAGCGCGGATCTTGTGCGGGCGTATGGCATATCCCGCCAGGCAGCCGGCAGGGAACTCGCCCGGATGGTGGAACTCGGGCTCATCCGGACCGGGCAGAAAGGCCGGGCAACCCGGTACGTGATGGCCTGACTTTTTTTCATTCACGACGTTATCGGCCGGGGATTTGCCGGATCGGGTTGTCGATTCGGTTGTCGATTCTCTCAACGCGTGTGCAGATCTCCCTCTTCCGCGTGAAGGAACGGGGCCGGCCGGTCATTCCGGTACGGCAGGGGGATACGCACGCATGAAGGGCAGGCCGGGTTGCCCGGAATCCGGTTGAGATACGGGAGACCCGACGGGGGGAGGGGGGGAATGATGCAGGAGAGATGTACCTAGTATCCGGCTGCCTCGTCTTCTTCATGAGATGCTGACCATTCGATCAGCTTTTCCCGGAGTTCCTCTTTGGTCGGCAGATAGAGCTGGTATTGAGATGCATAAATGGTCGAGTCCTCCGGCAAGGTGAGCCGGACGAGCGCATCGTTTTTTGTCTTGCAAAGGATGATACCGATGGTCGGGTTCTCTTCATCTCGTTTTACCTCACGGTTGTAGTAATTCACGTACATCTGCATCTGCCCGAGGTTTTCATGCGTGAGTTTTCCAATCTTGAGGTCAATTAACACATAACATCGTAGGATACGGTTATAGAAAACGAGGTCTACATAAAAATTGTCGGATTCCAAAATGAACCGTTTCTGCCGGGCCTCAAACAGGAAACCTTTCCCGAGTTCGAGCAGGAATGCTTCCAGTTTATCGATGATTGCGGATTCGAGATCGTTTTCGGTGTAATGCGTTTTTTCATCGAGGTCGAGGAATTCGAGTACAACCGGGTTCTTGAGCATATCCCCGGGTTTTTCGATGATCTGGCCATTTTTGGAGAGGGGCCATAATCCTTCTTTATCGCGACTGAGAGCAAGTCGTTCGTAAATTCCGGAATTGTACTGTCGTTTGAGCTCAGACAATGACCACTGGTTTTGTCCGGATTCTATCTCATAGAAATTTCGTTCGTCCCGGTTTTTTATATTCATGAGGAAGACATAATGCGACCAGCTGAGGGCAAAGGGTGTGAATTGCGCAGACAGTGTCTGCACAATTGGTGCTTGTTTCACGCTCGTTTTCGGAGATTTCCCCGGGACGATCCGGGGAATCTGATGAGCAGCATCCCGGTATTCAAGATAAAACCGGCGCATGTACTCCAAATTTCTTTTTGAAAATCCCCGGCCGAGCTCTTCAGTAAGCCGCTGTGAGAGCTCCCGGACTATTCGCTCGCCATACTCCGCCCGTTTGCTTCCCCTCTGCTCATATTCAACGATCCTGTGGCCAATCTCATAATTGGTGACAACCTGCAGGGTATTGATATTTTGTGCAGCAGCTCGTCGTGCACGTTGTACCAGATCACGGATCTCCTGCACGAGAGGGGAGATCTGCCGGGGAACGGGGGCGTGCTTCATGGTCCGGTCATCTCCTTTGGTGAAAGGAATGTCAGGGGCCCTGCCCCTTAATACCATCAGCGCGTGGAGTGAAAATGCCGGGGGGTCCCTGTAAGGGGCGAGGGGAATGTGCTCTGACGGGGGGAGCAATAACCTCTCCGTCAGAGAGACCTTCCCGGGAAAGGGTATCCCCGACCCCCCAATCCGGGCCCGTATCGGGCTCCGATTGCCCTCTTTAGCCTCAGTCCGGATCAATTTGGTGCAAAAACAGGGCATTTAGGTACAAGGGTTTTTCATCCGGGCCTGATTTACGCTTTTCTGATGACTCGGGCGATTTTAAGAGGCCTCCTGAATCCTCTTTAATCCTATTTCACTGGCGAAAGCCGGGGTGGCGTGGGGTACTGGGGGGGTGGATGAACCGGGAGGGGGTATCTCACCTCCTGTGACCAGCGCACCGTCGGAGATGAACACCGGGCCGGAATGCGGGGGCCTGGCACGTCGGAGATTCTGCTCTTGGGGCGGGAGGTTTGTGTCCACCCGTTTTCTTAGATTTCTAAGAGGGGGTTTGTGGCCTGTTTAGGTGAGGATCGTTCAACGGGATTGGGGAGATTTTTAAAAAGGCCAGGCCTGGCGCTCACCGGGACTGCTGTTGTCCGGGTTCCGGGGGGGTGGAAACCCTGCGGGAAGAGTCCTCTCACTTCCTCCCCGATCCGATGCCCTGCCCGATGCGCGACGGTTTGCATGATGCCGGGGTGGCGGGGCTGGTTCGGCATAGGTGGAGCCAGCCCTGGCGGGGGCAGGTATTAGCGGTGAGGAAGAGGCGCCTGGTGAGGCGGACGGTCATGGGTACGTGAGAGCGGGAGAGGATGGGGGATACGGGTGACCATCCCGCCGGCCTTGTTGCAATGACACCCGTAATCAGAAGGGTATGAAAACGTCTCTTTAATTTATCTGAAGTCGATGCAATGGTAGTTGCAACAAGACGCATAATCAAACGAGTATGAAATCATGGACACATTTCAGCAATTAAAAAAGGAGTACCTTGAAGTTTCTGAAGAGAACGTAAAGAAAAGGGGCGAGATTCTCCTGAAGCTAAACAATCTTCAGGAAACCTCAGACGAGGTAAAGGAGTTTTGGAAACTGCTTGGTACGTTCCCAAAAAATCCGGCTGATTGAAGAGGTAATTGCAATGTCTCCCGCAATCAGAATGATATGAAAACTGGTGTGGTGTGACCGTCCCGCCAGCTCTTCACTCGCACGAGAGCACGGAGCATTACACGCCGCATTACGTCCTCGATGCGGTGATTGCGTGCCTGGGCGCGATCGATCTGGACCCGGCCAGCAACAGCCGGGAGATCCCGAACGTGCCGGCAGCGAGGTACTACACAGCTCACGACAACGGGCTCGTACAGCCGTGGAAGGGGCGGGTCTTCCTCAATCCGCCGTTCGGGCCCGGTGTTGAGCAGTGGTTCTCGAAGTTATACCTGGAGCGGTCCGCAGGCCGGACCACAGAAGCGATTGTACTATGGAAGTCAGCGACAGAGACCGCTGCATGGAAGACGCTGACGGCGATATCGTGCCGGGTGTGTTTTCCTTCCGCGAGGATTCGGTTTGTAGGACCAGCTGGTGATGAAGGACCCGGGCCGACCTTTTCACCGGCGCTGTTCTACATTTGGGACCGGCCTGATCGGTTCGTGCGGGCGTTTACCGGGATCGGGGCGGTGTGGGAGGTGCCCCTTAGGCCCCTTTAAGACCCCTTTACCTTTTTGGGAATAGAAATGGGATTTTTCCCAAAAATATCCCAATGTTGTTTTTAGTTTGGGAATTATTTGGGAATGCCCGGCAATTGATAAGCAAGCATAATGTGAGCATACCTTTTGCAAAAATGCTCACGATATGAGCGCAAGTATCGTGGCGATTTCCATCCCCGCTCATGAAGGTGGGTCTCACGGTTATGTAGGGAGTTCCTGTCACTATGCAGGGAGCTTTTCCTGTTATGTTGGGGGCTTTCTTTCCGGAAAAGGCAGTTCCGGCTCATTCCAGTTTTTGCCGTTGTTTCCACATTGCAAGAAGAGCTCTGCATTCATCCTTCGGGGGATATCTCGGCTTCTTCAGGATCACATTGTACGCAGCGATCGCTTCAGTATAGGTGATGAGCCTCTCGTTTGCGATATAATCGATCAGCCAGCATGTGCCACGACATTCCACGGTATTGTCCGCTGCAGCGTTCCGCAAGGCCTCATCGCCCGTGATGAGAACGGTTTTTTTCGATCTCGCGAGAATTAAAACGGAAATATCACATTGCGAGGGTTCAGGATATCTCCCTCCCAAAACAAAAATCTCGCTCACTTCTTCAGAGGTGAGAGATTCGACGAGCAGACCCAACTCCGCGAGCGAATCAAAGGGAGGACTCTGTAATTCTTCACGCAACAAATCGGTTATTAAAAATTTACAGGGCAATTGGAATACTTTATCGAGCAGGTTTCCAAAATGCAGGTCGATTATGGTATTTGTATCAAGTACATAATATTGCTGAGCACTCAATATCCGATTCCCCATCTATTGAACAAAAGGTACTGATGCTCTGGTTTAATAATTCAGCAGCCTTCGATGTGGAAATGATCCCTTCGGCATGGGCACGGAGGACCATGGCTTCCATCATGGCCGGGCATTCTCCTTTTGCGATATCATCGCCCGGCTCTTTCCGGTTCCAGCCCTTCTTCATGAAGAACTTCCGGATCCCAAGATAATTTTCCGGTGTGATTATTCCAAGGTCCATGGCCCGGTGCAACCAGGCTCCCATCGAGAGCCCGTATTTCTCTTTGAGGATAAGCAGCTCCTTGATGGAAAACTTATGCCGGGTCTCTTCCAGTTCAAAGAGGACTTTCTCCCGGGGAACGAGGAACGCACCGGCAAACCGGTGCATCGCCTTCTCCTCATCGAGATCGCCCTCCACTTCGAGAAGGCAGTGCCCGAGTTCGTGAGCGAGGGAGAACCGCTGCCGGGCCCGGGGAAGGTTTTCCTTTACGACAATTACCCGGTGACCTGCATATTCGGTAAATAATGCGTCGAACTGCGTAATCCCGCTGATGATCCCGATTTTGATACCTTTGTCTTCCAGCAGGTAGGTCAGGTTCTCGATCGGGTCGGTCCCGAGATCCCAAACGGTCCGAATGTCCCGTGCCGCCTCTTCCGCTTCTTCAAACGAGGCGACGGTCTTGGGGAATCCTTCCGGCATATCGAACACGCGGGGTCGCCCGGTCAGTTTCTCGACCTGGAGGAACCGCTCCAGCCATTCCTTTGTTTCGGCGTTGATCTGCTTCTCGTCCCGTTTTAACATCTTCCTGGTCCGGAATGCCATCTGGTTCAGCTGGATCTGCTGGTTCTCCGGCCTGAGCAGGGATGCGATGGGGATCTGTAATATTTTGCTTAACTTGATCAGGGATTGTGAATCCGGGACCAGTTTGTTTTTTTCATATTTGTCAACCGTTGTGTGTGAAACACCGATCTGTTCCGCCAGGTCTCTTAAGGATAGTTGGAGAATCTGTCTCCTTAGCTTAATGCTCTCTCCCAAACCCATTCCCTTCACCAAAAATCGGTTAGTTTACAAATCGACTAACTACACTAGTATTTGTAACCCAATATTTATAATCATAGGGTTTGAAGCAGCGTTGCAATTGGCCTGGACCCGAGCAGCAATAGCCGGGAGCTCCCGAACGTGCCGGCAGCGAGACACTACACAGCTCATGACAATGGGATTGTGCAGCCCTAGGCCGGCCTTGTCTTCCTTAATCCTCCGTCCGGGCCCGCAGCGGGCTCCGATTGCCCTCTTTTTCCGAGGTCCGGATCAATTAGGTGCAAAAACAGGGCATTTATGTACAAGGGTTTTGCATCCGGGCACGATTTGTGCTTTTCTGATGACTCGGGCGATTTTACAAGGCCTCCTAAAACCTCTTTAATCCTATTTCAGTGGCAAAAGTCGGGGTGGCAGGGGGTACAGGGGGGGTGGATGAACCGGGAGGGGGGTATCTCACCTCCTGTGACCGGCGCACCGACGGGGCTGAACACCGGGCCGGAATGCGGGGGCCTGGCACGTCGGAGATCCTGCTGCCGGGGCGGGAGGTTTGTGTCCACCCGTTTTCTTAGATTTCTAAGAGGGGGTTTGTGACAGGTCTCCTGGCGGGGGCGGACATATATCGCGGATCGCAGAGTGCCATGCGGTGGTTGGGGGGTAAGCCTTGATTCGACAATTATCACGGAACCCGATTGTCCGAATTTTCAGCACTTTTTCCTGTAAAAAAATTACATCAGGTCCTTTTTTAGCGCTTCATCAATGATTTCAATGATTGCCTGTCCGTAGATCAGAACGTCATTTTTGGAGAAATCAGAAGTGGAAGCATTCTCGTCCGGGTGAGCGGCTGCATTCCCTGCAATCCGAATATTATTCAGATAAACAATCCCTTTTGCGCTCAGCAGCTTTCTTTCGGAAATGACAGGACATAGATCAGAAAACCTCATGTTTTCCGTTGAAACACCGGCTTTATTGCAAATCCTGCGGGAGATCTTTTCTGCAATAGAACGTATTTTGATGAGCGCAGATTCAGGATTCACCTCCATCAGGTTCACAATTTCCTGCAGGGATTTCAGATCATGGGACTTCAGGGCAAGCCCGTTAATCCGCTTTTCGAACAAGATTCGGGGAATGTTTTGTGGGTCATTATTTTCAACGCGGGGGGGATCTGAGGGTTTGGGATTTTCGAGTTCGATGATAGTATTCTGATTTTTTGGGAGCGGTTTCACGGACACCGGACTTTCCGGAACAGAGCTGATATCAATAACTGATTCGCGGAAATGCAGCGATTTCCGGGGAAGGTAGTACCTGATGATCAGGTTCGCTCCCCGGCCTTTCGGAGGCTGCATGATAATCTGATCATTCTTCTCCATGACCTGTCTCATGATATCGCAGCAGAGCGGCATCTGGTGATTGCGTCCTGGGTATCCACCGAGTTTCTTATGCAAATCACCGGACCGTACCTCGATAAATGGCAGATCATTTTTCTGGGCTTCGGTGAATACCCGCCCCATTTCATGGAAAAATTCCTCCCGTCCCGGCATTTCATCACGTACTATTGTTCATCATTTCTCCCGTATTTATAAATTCGTTAATGGATTGGATTTATATTGGTGGATAAGAGGATCTAAACATCCCCGTTAAGAGATATATTGCAATCGTTTCGGGAAGAACGGCTCACGGTATGGGGAGAAGAGCTCAGCGGAGCGGCGGGCCTGGCCAAAGGACCGACAGCAAGCCAGACGAATCTGCCGGTCGTGTTTCAATGTGGCGGTGTTCGCTGCACTTGCCGGCCTTGTGCTTGCGCAGCTCGTGGATCCGGAGACGGCGCAGCAGGTGGTGGGGGTGGTGATGGGAGAATGACCCCATTTTTCCCTCGATGCAGAGATATTTTTTAAACCCTTTTTTAGAAATCGCGGTATGCCTGTTTCCGGTAGTCGATTTCAAGAACATGAATGATCAGGACATCATCATGGATTGAGAGGAGGGCACGAACGTCTTTTTGGACCCGGAGAGAGTACACCGGATGAGTTGGATTTGACGCCTTCATCTTTTTTATGTATTGATACGGGTCTTTTTTGATATTCTGAATCGCACTGACAACTTTTTTGGCAATCTCCCGTGGTAATTTCTCCAGATCCCGGTCTGCACGATTTGTATACTTCACCCGGTACAGGGTCATTCAACCCCGTATTTCTTCTTGATATCCTCTTCAGAGATCAGATTTCCTCGTTTGATATCATCGAGGCTTTCTTCCAGCCCTTTGATAGCCTCTGCACTGAGCGGTTCATCATCAATGGTGAGATTTACCAGGCGCTCAATAACGTCATTGTATGACTCCTTCGGGTTGCGTTTCAGGTTATTCAACTGGGTTTTGAGATCTTCCCGGATGTAAATGGAACTCGCTGCCTGCATAGTAACACCTATAGATGGCTATAGGTAATAAACCAGCTGCCAGTCCCGGCAATAACAAAAGATCCGGGATGAAAACGAAGCCGGGATGCGCCCCTTGTCATGTTCGCCCGGGTTCCCGGCTACGAATTTCTCCTGGTGCAAGGGAGAGATTGTCCGGACGGTGTTCTCTGCGCTTGCCGGGCTTGTGCTTGCGCAGGTCGTGGATCCGGGGACAGTCCGGCAGATCGTCGCGGTGATCACGGGGATGGGGGAGTGACCCCGTTCTTCCCCATCCTCACCCACCGGCACATCCCCTTAATCACGCACCCAGTACAAAGAGGCTTCTTCGCATCGCACGTTGCCCGCCCGTGCGCAATCAGGAGATCGGTAAGGTCACCCCAATCCTTCCGGGGAAACAGCACCATAAGATCTTTTTCAATCACGGCCACGTTGTCCGTATCGGAGAAACCGATCCGCTCCGCCAACCGGCGGACATGCGTGTCCACCGCGATGCCTTCGTTCTTTCCGAGCGCGTGGTAGAGGACGATGTTTGCCGTCTTCCGGCCAACGCCCGGGAGGGTCAGGAGCTCGTCCATGGTTCCCGGCACGCTGCCCCCGAATGTGTCAAGGAGGGTCTGTGAAGCGGCGATGAGGTTCTTTGCCTTTGCGTGGTAGTAACCGAGACTGTGAATGATCTCCTCTACCTCCTCCTGTTTGGCTCTCGCAAGTTTTTCCGGTGTCGGGTATTTCGCAAAAAGCGGTTTTTTGACTTTGAGGACTGCCTTGTCCGTGGTCTGGGCGGAGAGGATGGTGAGGATCAGGACTTCAAACGGGGTACCCCGGCAGATCTTGCCGGCGGGCTCGCGGGCATCAGGATACCGTTTTAAAAGAGCGGCATAGATCCGTGCGGCATCCGGTTTTTTCATGGTCCGTATGGGGTAGGGCGGATTCGAACCGCCGTCAAAGCGTCCCAAACGCTCTAGGATGGACCAGGCTACCCTACTACCCCGCGCCATCATAGTTGCGCCGGGAATGTAAAAATAGGTGATGGTGGAATGAGGAAAAAAATCAGACCGGGAAGGGGTTTTTACCCGATTCCGAGACAACCGTGCCCACAAATTTCCCCTTCAGGATCGCGTTCTCAAGGTTTTTTGGATCCCGTCCGTCAAGCACGACAAGCGGGATGTGGCTCCGTTCAACGATACGCGCAGCAATCACATCAAGGACATTGTTCGAACCGGCTGACAGGGCAGTCTTCCCGACAATCGTTAAGAGTTGCGCGGGAGTCATGGCGTCAAACTTCTTTGCGTTTTTGAATTTCCGCGGATCCTTGTCGTACGCGCCGTCAACAGAGGTTGCGTTGATGAAGACCGATGCACCAACCCGCTCGGCAAGGACGGCAGCAACCGCATCGGTGGTCTGCCCCGGCGTGATCCCGCCCATGATGACGATCTTTTCTGATTCGGCAAACTTCTTTGCCTCGTTGTGCGTCCTGGCAACCTCCGGGTACGCATCGTTCCCGAGGGCAGCGATGAGCAGGGTGGCGTTCAGCCGGGTGATCAGGATCCCGATCTCATCCGAGGTCCCTTCATCGATCCCCATGGCACGCGACACATCGATATACCGCCGTGCTTCGCCGCCTCCGCCGACAACGACATACAGCTGGCACTTCTTTTGGATCCTTCTGAGTACCGGAACATATTCCCTGATACGGTGGTTCTCCAGTTCCGGAATCAGGATGGAACCGCCAAGCGAGATGACGACTGTCTTCATTGCATTAGTTTTTGTAGTGGATGCACAAAAGACTTGTTCACTATGTTCTACTGTCCGAAATGCAAGAGCCAGCAGATCTTCCCTGAAGTTGGCGGGTATGTCGGCTCGATCTATGTCTGCAAGGACTGCGGGTACCGGGGCTCATTCGTCCTTGAAGTGGACTCGGTCGAGGGCATAAAGAACGTTGAGAAGGAAGAGCGGGCGCACAGGAGACCGGTCCGCTCCCACACAAAAGAAGGATAACCGGGTATGCATGAGGCACGGCAGTACGGGAGACTTGCAGATAATGCGGTGAAGTGTTCCCTGTGCAGCCACCGCTGTACCATCAGCCAGGGAAAGCACGGCATCTGCGGTGTGCGCTGGAACGAGCACGGGACCCTTGATGCAAAGACCTACGGCAAGATCAGCGCCGAGGCGGTCGACCCGATCGAGAAGAAACCCCTCTTCCATTACCTGCCCGGCACCCGCTCGTACTCCCTTGGCAGTATCGGGTGCAACTTCCACTGCCGGCACTGCCAGAACTGGCACATCTCCCGGGCTACGTTTGACGATGCGAACCTGCGCACCCTCTCGCCCGAAGAGGGGGTTCAGCGGGCACAACAGAGCGGGAGCGCTTCCATCTCATGGACCTACAACGAGCCCACCATCTGGCACGAGTATGCGCTCGACATGGGAACGCTCGCAAAGGCGAAGGGGCTTGGCACGGTCTATGTCACGAACGGGTACATCACCGAAGAGGGCCTGCGCGAACTCGCGCCCATGCTCGGGGCGTACCGGGTGGACATCAAGGCATTCACCGATGATTTTTACCGGAATGTCTGCGGGGCTCATCTCCAGCCGGTCCTCGATTCCGCCATGCTTGCCCGCGAACTGAAGATGCATGTCGAGACCGTGACGCTGGTCATCCCCGGCCTCAACGACAGCATGGAGGAGCAGGAAGCCCTCATCGGTTGGGTGATCGGGAACCTCGGGCCGGACACCCCCATGCACTTCTCGGCCTTCCACCCGGACTACCAGATGACCGATCGCGGGGCAACACCCGTTGCCATGCTTGAGAAGATCTACACAAAAGCAAAGGCGCTTGGCCTCCGGTTCCCGTATCTCGGCAACGTGTACCACCACCCGGGCGAGAACACGTACTGCCCTTCCTGCGGGGCAACCCTCATCGAACGAACAGGATTCTCTGCCCGGTTCGTGGCGCTCGAAGGGCAGCAGTGCACAGCCTGCGGTGAAAAGGTTGCGGTGATCCATGATGCCCGCTGATCCCCTGCGCGAGAACCGGTTCATCGTGGACCGGATGCTGGGAACGCTCACCCGGTACCTCAGGTTCATGGGCTATGACACGACCAGTGCAAACAGCCTTGCAGAGGGGCGGCCGGACGAGGACACCCTGCTCCTTGCCATGGCAGAACAGGAAGGCCGGATCCTCCTCACCCGTGATGCCGAACTGGCACGGCGGGGAAAGGGGCGGGCGGTCCTGGTAAAGGGGGATGAGGTGATGGAGCAGGTGCAGCAGCTTGCTGACTGCGGGCTTGTTCAGCGCCGGGTCACCTTAAGCCGGTGCTCGCTCTGCAACACCCCCCTGCGGGAGGCAAACACCTGCGAGATCAACGGGGCAGAGTATGCCCCAAAAGACTGGCGGGGGATCTCCTTTTTCTGGTGCGAGCGGTGCAGGAAACTCTACTGGAACGGCTCGCACGGGAAGCAGCTGGAAGAGCGGATACTGGGGGAACCGGTACCGGTCCACAAAGAGACCGGGGTGAAATAACGCCGGCAACGGGATTAGATCTCTTTTATGAGCACCCGGAAAAATTCATCGGATGCGTACCGCTCGATCCACGGGCGGTGGCCGCATTTTTCCAGAAGGATGAACCGGAAATCATCCAGTTCTTTTGAGAGCGGATCGTTGACCCCTTCAGCCGGGTGGGGGTCGGTGTCGCCGTGGATGGCGACAACAGGACACCGGACTGCCTTTGCCATAGTAAGAATGACCTGTTTTTTGCGCAGATCGCTTGCCTCGTCCCAGACTCCTTTGAACAGATCATACTGGCAGTGGAAACATTCGTCTTCGGCAGGCACGGGATCGTAGGCATCCGCACTGGCCAGCAGCCTGCCAAGATCGGCAAGGAGCAGGTTCCGGTCGGGAAATGTATCGTCGTTCATGTGAGCGAGGATGTCCTGGACTGCCACCCGATCCTTTTTNNCATGCGCGTCTGGGTGATCGCGGGCGCATACCGCTCTTCGAAGGGGGGGCTGCTGACCAGCACGAGTTTTTTCACCAGATCCGGGTAGCGGGCAGCAAGCATCCACGAGAGGAAGGCCCCCCACGAGAACCCGATGAGCACGACCGGCGGCCGGCCAAGTTCCTCAAGGGTTGATCGGAGTTCCTCAACCTGCGCGTCAATCGTGGTCCCGGTCTGGAAGGGTTCAAGGATCCCGGTGACGTTCGAGAGTTCCCGTGCAACCGGGGCCATCTCCCCGGGTGCCCCCGGGCCACCATGAATGACTGCCACTTCATAGGGCCCCTGACCCCACTTCCGTACCGGTCTCATATACCTACGACTTTCTCCGGAAGAGTAAAAATAGTCCGCGGTGATCTGAAAAGAGAATCCGGCTCTTTCGCTGATTTTTGGTGGAGGACCACCCGGAACCAAAAGAAGAGGTTGATGATGGCGGACTCCTGAAAAAAACCCATTCCGGGGGTCTCCGCCGCTACCTGCGGGGCGCCTGTGCGGCAGCCCGATCACTACCCGGGGAAGAGGGATTCATCGGGTATCTCTCCAAAAAAACCGAGAGAGAATACTTCCGCTTGGGGGAGAGCGGTGAGAATAATGAATCGAAAAAAATGCTCTGTAGAAACACACATGAACGTGTGTTCACACCCGAACGATGAAAATCAGGAGGATTGAACATAGGGATGGTCCCCCGCCTCAGGGCCCCTCACGGGGCACGGCGGGGCAAAATTACCGTACAAGGAATACCGCTCATTGAAGCCGCCGCGGGGCGCCCGTCGGGGCGGCGGCCGTTCATCGCAAACGGGGGTTTGGGGGCAGTTAGCCCCCATCATCTTTTTTCTGATTTTCATGGGAAAACCTGCGATGGGCAATAGTGGATTGTGATGGAGCCACGGGCGCTCGGGGTCTCGTCGACCCTCGCCTTTGTGGAGCATGCCGTTAATGGGTGACTGAAGATGGATGATTGAAACCGGGGGTCAAGGGGGCTTGCCCCCGCAGGCTGCCTCCCCCTCTGGGAGAGAGGGGGTCACCCTCACAATTCCACATAAAGACCATCTTGGAATGATTTCTACAGAGTAGAAAAAAAAAGGAACGGGACAAAAAAAATTATTCTGCCAGTTCCTTCTCGACCTCGGTCTTGATGCGGTCAAGGGCAATCCTGCCGATCCGGGTAATACGCCCATTGACCAGTACCATGGGAATGGGGGGATGATCCCGCTCAACGATGGTGCGGATATGGTCCGGCACCCCGTCATCGACAAGCGTGAGTTTCAGGGCTACCTTGTCGCCGTAGATCTTTTTGCAAACCCGCTCTAATTCCAAAAACGCATCGACAAGTTTCCCCTTCAGGTAGCAGCCGGTAAGGCCGCAGGTGCGATTCTCATCGCAGGGAAACGGGGAGCATTCCGATGTTTTCAGGCCGACAACTTCTATCTGCACGATCCCGGTCATGCCAGAAATATTATCCCGGATGTTATTTGAGGATTGGGAAATGCACAAAAAACGGGTGTTCAGATGAACCGCTCGAACCGCTCCTTTGTAACCTTGCAGATCGGGCAGATGCCCGGGGGCTGTTCCCGGGCACAGAGGTACCCGCAGACCTTGCAGCGCCAGACCGGCAGGGGGAGGACCGGCACCGGGCCGGTTGCTATGGTCCGGACTGCGGGAACGTTTCCCCGCTCTGAACGCGGGGGCCGTCGCTCGGGCACGGGTGCTGCCAGAGCAGCGCCCTTTGCTATTTCATCACTGACATAGAGGGCACAGTAACAGGCACCATACTCACTGAGGTCCGGATCGCGGTAATCGCACGGGCAGACAATATCCAGATCTTCAATCGATTTCCCGCTCGCAAGACGGCAGGGGCACGCACGGTACCCGTACCGCTGCTCGTTCTTTAACAGCCCCCGGATAAGATTTTTGGTGAAGTCCACATCGGGATTGAACCGGTATCCCCCGTCTTCTGCTTCTTTTTTCAGCTTCAGGTATACCCGGTCAACATCGCTCTCGCTCACACCGGGGAAATTCATGACCCCAGCGCCTCCTTTATCTCCTGCTCGCGGAACCCGACGATCACTTTTTTATTATCGATGACCAGCGTGGGAAACGAGCCGCTGGGATTGAACTTTTCAACCTGTGCGATCGCGTTGTCCTGCTCGGTTCCATCGAGCAGGTCAACATAAGAATAATCGAACGCAACCCCCATCTGCCGCAAAAGTTCCTTGGTCCTGTTGCACCACCCGCAGGTGGAGAGTGCGTAGAGCATCACCGTTCCCTTGTTCTTTCCGTCAACGTGTTCCACTGCCATGGTCACTTCACCTACGATTCAATGAAAGGAAATTGGGCCAGGTACTACTTATACCCGGGGATAGGGTAGCGGTGACAAAAAAGGGGGATGGCTGTTGCCATCACCTGCTCTTCATGATGATCTCGACATCCTCAAGGAGGGCCTGGAGATCTTCCTCGTGCTCCACTTCCTGCGAGAGGATGGTGAGGAGCACATTGTACGTGACCGGATCCTTGTCCCGTGTCTTCTTCATGAGAGAATTGTACGTCTTGATGGCACACTGCTCTCCCTTGATATTCTGCTCAAGGATCTTCACGATGAACGGATCGTCGGGTGCATCGTACCCGCAGTTGGTGAACTTGTACCAGTCCTGCGGTTTTGTC
>DUHF01000082.1:37558-38114 GCA_013331015.1 Methanoregula sp. | reverse complement strand
GAAAAGAAGAAGGAACTGGTATTCTCCTACGAGTACGGCATGGATTCCGGTCTTGGCCTCTTCCTCTCCCGGGAGATCCTTGCCATCACCGGAATCACGCTTTCCGAGAGAGGGACTGAAGGAACCGGTGCACGGTTCGAGCTCCGCTGCCCACCCGGTACCCTCCGGAGTACGAAACAGAGTGGGAGATAGAGAGCCGGTCTCCTGCCCTCCTAAAAAACAACGATTTCGAATCAGGGAATCATTTTTTTTAGACCAACATCGAACGGAAGAGTAAAGGTCTCCCGATGACACTGACACGTTCCACCCTCGATCTCGTCAAAAACCCTCTCCACCGCAACCGCATCCTCGCCATTCTTCTCCTCTCCCTCGTTACCCTGGGGGCAAACCTGTTCGGCATGATTACCGGAATCACGGTCGTTCTCTCCCACCTGCTTTACTTCCCCATCATCCTCACGTCCTACTGGTATCCCCGGCGCGGCCTTGCGTTCTCCATCATCATCACCGCCCTGTATGGCACCCTGATTTTTCTCTATGCCCCTGCTTCGTTGTTCCC
>DUHF01000082.1:32915-37499 GCA_013331015.1 Methanoregula sp. | reverse complement strand
TGGCACGTTCCGAACAGCAGCTCCACGACATCATCGAATTCCTTCCTGATGCAACCTTTGCCATTGACCGGGAAGGAACGATCATTGCGTGGAACCGGGCCATCGAAGAGATGACCGGCAGGAAGAAAGATGAGATGCTCGGGCAGAAAGATGCCAGATACAGCCTTGCTTTCTATGATGAACCCCGGCCGATGCTGGCAGGCCTTATTGTGAGCGGTACTGATAACCCTGAAGCCCGTTACCCTTCCATACGTCGAGAATCGGAAAAACTTGTCTCGGAAGCATACCTCCCCCAGTTCTTTGCAGGCCGCGGGGCGCACCTCCGGTTCTCGGCTACCGCGCTTGTGGATGCTGGCGGCAACGTGACCGGCGCAATCGAGTCCATCCGGGATATCACCGATCAGGTGATGACGCAGGCTGCCCTTGAAAAGACCAGCAGGCGCTTAAACACCCTCTCGGGCATCCTCCGGCATGACCTGTCCCGGAAGCTTGCGGTCCTGTACGGTCACCTTCGTCTCGGCGTGATGAAGTTCAACGACCCGGAGGTTATCACCTTCATAGCCGCGATCAAGGAAGCCGCCAACGGGATTATGCGCCAGATCGAGACTTCCCGGGAGTACCGGGATATTGGTGCCACGCCTCCCGCCTGGATCCCCGTGCAGGACGCGTTTGGGACTGCCGCAGGACGCATCGATCCTGGCAGGGTACTGTTCCGCGCATGGACCGAGCGGCTGGAGATCTTCTCAGACCCTCATCTCCCCACGGTGTTTTACCAGATCCTCCATAACTCGCTCAAGGAAGAGACCGGTGCAACAAAGATCATCGCGACCTATCATATCCTTCCTGAAGGGTGCGCAATCATCATTGAAGACAACGGGACGGGCATTCCCGACCAGCAGAAAGCAGCACTCTTCATCCAGCGCGAGGACAGTTACGGCCGGGGCCTCTACCTTGCCCACGAGATCGTTTCCATTACCGGCATGACCATCCGGGAGACCGGCACCTACGGGCAGGGCGCCCGGTTCGAGATCCTCATTCCGTCAGAGGGGTATCGCGTCCAGGGGGTGGACTGATGACTCAGGAGATGGCAGGACCGCAGGATCCGGCCCAGATAGTTATGCAGGCCCCCATGGATGAACTGTCATCGGAACCGCCGGTGATAAAAGAACTTACCGTCCCGGAGTTTACCCTTGCAGATGCTGCCTGGAAAGAATACCATGAGACGACCGGCAATCCTGCCATAGATCGGATCTTCGGGGTATTTGTCCAAGGCCGCCCCGTCTCGCTTGCCCGGTGCCGCAGGCATGACAAAAGCCTTGAGGTAGACGGGATATGGACACCTCCCTCCTTCCGTGGCCACGGCTACTCCCGCATGGCAGTCGGGGCACTCGTGGAAGCCTGCCACAATGACGATCTTTACATGTATGCGGTCAGCCACCTCACCGGGTTTTATGCGCGGTTCGGCTTCCTGCCAATTCCGGAAAAGGATCTGCCGGAACCTGTCCGCGAACGGTACACGTGGGCTGCGGGCAACCTCGAAGGTGCCGAAGTCCAGCCCATGGTCCGCAGGGCCGGGACCGGTGCGATATTCGTGCGGCCATAAAAAAAACGGCTCTTTGTCATTTACTATGGGTTAAAAAAAGAAGGCTCATTGTTGAATGGGTAACGCAGGTATTGGATAGATGATAAAGATGGGGGCTGATGCCCCCATACCCCCAAACACGATGAACTCCGCTGCCCTCTGGCGTGGGCGCCCCCGCAGCGGTTTATAATGAGTAAATGTCAAACCGCCATGCCATACCGAGGCCCGAAGGCGGGCCCCCTCACATGCATTTTGTTCTGTATTTTACCCACACGAAATGTCGGAGAGCCAAAAAAGATTACTTGTAGCCAAAGATCGGGATCATCGGTTTTAAGGGATCGAAACTGCCCCCAAGCGCAGATAACTGGTATGTCCGCGAGAACGTTGTGCCCTTCTCACTGGTAAAGCTGATGACAACCTTGACTTTGTCCATCATCTGCCCGGTCTGGTGGAGATGGGTCTCTTCAACCCCAAGGGACGGCAGGTCAAATTCGACATTGACGGGAACAAGTGCCACATGAACGTTCTTTGCCACGGCATTGCCCGAGTTTCGTATGACAACTGCCTTTGAATCCTCACTCAGTTCCGCCACGATATCCGGAAGGAAGGTGCTGTCCTGCATGATCATCAGCGACATGACAAGGGTTACGATGAGCACAAACGCGATCCCGGCCAGGTAGATATTGACCGTGTAGAGAAAGATCGTGATGAGGATACCTGCAACAAGCAGGATGAGCGGTTTCCGGTCCATGCTGAGCAGTTGTCCTGCCCGCATAAAGTGCTTAACGGTTTTCTCCGGTCATGCGGGAAGGAGAAATGAGGGAAGTTTTTTTCAGGCAAGCCGGTGGACCCGTTTGAGCTGCAGGACGGTCTCGACGGTCACCTTGCCAGGCATCCCCTGCGGCATCGGCCGGCCCACGTTTCCATTCAGGGCATCAAAGATGCTGCAGATCGCATCGGGATGGGAAGGACCATAACCGCCTTCGAGCATGAGAGCGAGCGGATAATCACCAGCATCACTGACTGTCTGGGTCAGTTTCCCGATATCATCCGGTACGAGTTTCATGCTGGCAATCGGGTCATCAGTAAGAACATCCTGGCCGGCCGATATGATCACGAGATCCGGGTCATACCGCTGAAGCGCCGGAATGAAAATTTCATCAAATACGAACTGGTAATCCGCAATGGTTGAGTCCTGCCGAATCGGGGCATTTACTGTAAACCCTTCTCCGCTGCCACTGCCGGTCTCCGTGATTAATCCCGTGTGAGGGAACGATTCCTTCTCGTGGATGGAACAGTAGAGGAGACGGTCGGTGTCATAAAAGATCTTCTGCGTACCATTTCCATGATGGGCGTCCCAGTCAATGATCGCAACCCGGTCAACGGAGGTCAGTGCTGCGGCAGCGGCAACCGCAGCATTGTTCAGGAGGCAGAAGCCCATGGCCCGGTCTGCCTCTGCATGATGCCCGGGTGGACGGACCAGGGCAAAACAGGTCTCGCCGGAAAGTGCCCGTTCAACCGCAAAGACTGCTGAGCCGGCAGCATATGTGGCAACTTCATACGAGCAGGGATTCACATACGTGTTCGGGTCAATATACCCCATCTGGATCTGGTTCTGTTCCCAGTAGCCCCCGCTGAAGACATATTCGTCGAGCATACAGTAACGGGCATTTTTCACGCATTGTTTCTCGAGCCAGGTCAGGTATCCGGGGACGTGCACGCGCTGGAGGGCTTCAAAGGTGGCAGGTACCGGTGCATGGATCTTCAGGTTTTCCGGAAGCCGGGAAAGTATCGAAACCAGGCGGTCGTGGCACTCCTTATGCCCCAGACAGTCATGATTTTTAAAAACATCACCCGTGATTGCAGATATACCCATGGCCCAAATCCTCACCTACGTTCTAATCTCTCTTTATTGGCAGATGATGAACATTATGAAAATGACACAGAATAAAAACCAGCCGTTTACGGGGTACTTACCTCCGGTAATTTTCCTGTGCGGTAATGGCAGGCCGGGATCGGTACCAGCACCAACATTCAACACCTCTGACGTAAAGATTGCTGCGCGGCGCACGCATTCACGCCAGAACCGCCTTTTGAACCCGCACTGAAGAGTTTGAAAAATGGCCCCCGATTAATGAGAAGTACTAAAAAATCCCAGAAAATAAACAATCTCATCTTCGCAGTTTATCTCGTTTCCGGTAACAGTGACCGGTTTTTTACCCAATGCACAGCACTTTCCGGCGAACAATTCGAAATGTATTAATAACAACATACCAGAAAATCTGTTTAACCTATACGAGACCCGTAATGATAGTTGCTGGTATAGGTGATAGATTCAGAGGTGTGTTAAAAAATGGTGTTTCATCCTCCGGTAGCAATTACTGCTAAGGCAGGAGATGCCGGTAAGTATAAAGTAGGCTTACCGGCCTGGAACATGATCCTTCGCGGATTCATGTCCGGCGCATATATCGCTATGGGCGCTGCTCTTGCAACGGTTTGTTCAACAGGAATTATGGCTACAGACGTAGCAATGCGATACGGTACAGCCAGCCCCGGTTTCTCCCAGCTCATCCTTGGAGCTGTGTTCCCGGTCGGTCTTATTATCACGGTCCTGACCGGCGCAGAACTCTTCACTGGGGACGCAATGCTTGCCCCAATGGCAGCATTCATCCACAAGATCACATGGATGGAAGTATTCAACCTGTGGATCTGGGTATATATCGGCAACCTGATTGGCTCGCTTGTCTTTGCATATATCTGTGCAATGGGCCCGTTCGTAACGTTTGGCGATGGCGGTGTCGCAACCATAACCGCGTTTGGTTCCCGGGCGGTGGCGATAGCCGGTGCCAAAGTAGGCTATGTGGGATTGATGGGATTCTATTCCGCGTTCCTCAAAGGCATTGCCTGCAACTGGCTGGTTAACCTTGCAATCCTGCTCGGTATCTGTGCCGATGATGCAGTGGGCAAGTTCTTTGGAATCTGGTTCCCGATCATGGCCTTCG
>DUHF01000082.1:29568-32865 GCA_013331015.1 Methanoregula sp. | reverse complement strand
AACTGGATCAACATGTGGACCGCCAACATCATACCGGTAACCCTTGGCAACATTGTTGGAGGATTATTATTTGTCGGCGTGATCTACTGGGTCGCGTTCCGGAAAGAGATTGCAGCACTGAAATAAAAAAAATCACTACAATCAAATCTTTTTATGAAAAACGGAGACCTCAATCTCAGAATATCCGTAATCGCAATAGCGGAGGAAGTATCATCACCATCCCCCGTATTATTGTCGCCTCATTGTTCAGCCCTGTGGCCCGGACCCATCTCATCCGGATAAAAACCCGGGGCTCTTTTTTTTCTGTTTGCCGCCTGAAACAGGGCATCGGTGAACTGGCTCATCTGTTTTATTCATGACAAAAAAATTCAAGGCAGAGACCGGGAGGTCTGTTCCCTCCAAAAGAAAAAAGCACCGGGGTGCCAAAAAAACAATCCAGAACATAATCGCAGCACTGAAGTAGATAGAGGGCAAATATCCCCTGAATGAAGATTGGAAACATCAATGTGAAGATCTCTGTCCTCGCTATCGCGGTGTTCATTGTCTTCACCATCCTTTTGCTTATCACGTCCATTTACAGCCCTGAAGTCCGGTCAAATCTCATCTGGCTGATCCCCTGCCTGTTCATGTTGCTGGTCATACCCATCGTCCTGAACTACATGAGCCGCAGCCAGTATGCGGACCTCACCCCCCAGTACGAGGCCGAGGCAAAGACCGTCCGGGTCAAACTGGTCAATGAGAATATGGTGGGTAAACCGGTGCGGATCGAGGGTGTTGTGGAACGCGTATATTTCCAGTTTTTGAACCGCCCCCAGTACCTTATCGCAGACCGGTCCGGAGCGATCTCGGTAAAGATGTTCACCAGTCCCGAAGAGGATGTAAAAGTTAATGACGTGGTGGAAGTCCTTGGCCAGGTTATCCGAAGGTATATTGTCACGGGAGATCCCGTTATTAACTGCGTCTCAATAAAAAAGATCAAACGATGATGCAAACCACCCGGCAGTTACCTGGAAGACACGAGCCCGCACCTACCCGGCGTACCTCCCTTTGACCGCAGGATATGGGAGTATTTACCATGGAACTGCCATCATATCATAACAAAAACACCAGATTACTGCTCGAATTTGCCGTCCCCATCCTCTCGTTTGGCGGCGCAGCTGTCGCCATCCTTGCAGATCTGCTGAAGATCCCGCTGGATATCCATTATCCTGCCTTTGGGTGCGTTGCCGCATCGGTGATCCTTGCGTATCTTGCCTGGATCCGGCCAAGGAAAGATATCGTTGCCATCTCAACCCCCATCTATGCGATCCTCTTCTTCCTCATCCCTGCTGAGTTCTCGGTGGGGGTTATATTAATGCTCCTGTACGCGGCAAGCCTGACCATCCTGCTCATCCGGCTCAAACGCCGGTTTGGCAGTGCCAGCCCCGTTTCAGGGGGGATTGGTGAGGGACCCCTTTTCGATTATATGACCCGTACAGGTGAAGCAATGGAAAGCGTCCCTTCAGATACCGCAGCAGATGCGGGCCGGATCGTTATCCGGTTTGCGCACGGCGAGTACGAGATGGCTGCCGCACTTGCCCGGAAGTACCTGCAGGAGCCCGGAAACGACGTGCATAACGTTCTTACCACAGCCTTTGGAATCATTGCCGATCACGATGCGCAGTGCAGATCTGCACCCGCACTTGCCTGCAAAACCCGCCATTTCAGTCCGGACACGTATCCGCTCCTCTTCCACCCTGCGCCGGATGGCAGCGATACGGAACAGGAATCTGCGGTTGCACTGGATAACGCCCTGCTCCTTCTCTATGCAGTCGCCATGGTCTTTGCAAGCGAAGAGCAGAAAGAGCAGGTCCGATCATTTCACCCGTTCGCAGAGAAGCTGGCCGGCCTGAAATGAGGTTTTTTTCATACGGAGGAGGTGAAAAAAATCCCGATCATTCTTTCCCGGTGAGGGCTGGGAAAGGGGACGTGGTGCCGGGATTTTTTTATATAAAAGTTCCACTCCATATTTGACTGAAACGGTATTGGGGTGTCCTGGTATGGTGATATGGGATTCAGAGGTGTGTATATCAACCATGGTATAGACAGGAGCAGCCCTCGCGTCTGACCGGTATGCTGTGCGCTAGTGCACAAACACTATGCACAATACATATTATACCTCACCTCCTATTTAGGCATTAGGATCCAATCTTATGCCAGAAGAGGATGAGCAGGTGAAAACCTGCAGGGTGAACCAGGTATCAGGTACGGGTTTTTATCCAGGTCCTGATGGAGTGAATGACATGATGGGAAACAACACGGCAGCAGACGAAGCGACACGGATACGCCAAATCCTCAAAGATCAGCCGCTTGGCCTCTCCATCAAGGAGATCTCTGCTGCAGTCGGCATGAGCCGGAACTCTGTTGCCAAGTACTTAGAAGTCCTGACCGCCACCGGGCAGCTCGAGCTCCGGCACGTGGGCAATGCCAAGCTCTACACCCTGTCACAGCGGGTGCCGGTGACGAGCATCATCAATTTTGCAAAAGAGCTCATCATCATCATCGACAAGTCCCTGCGGATCGTTGAAGCCAGCGATTCGCTCTGCGCATTTGCCGGGGCGCCCAAGACGGATATCATCAAAACGCGTCTCAGTTCACCCCCGGTCTCCCTTCTCTCGCCCGCAGAGGAAGGACGGCTGTATGCCCTGCTCAATGGCGGCTCATCGTGGAAGAAGGAGATCCTGATCGTCCGGGGATCTGAAGAACGGTACCTTGACGGGAGGTTCATCCCGACCCGGCTCCAGAACGGTGAGCCCGGTATCACGCTCATCCTCGAAGACACGACCGTGCAGCGGCAGGCAGAGCGCGCGATGCAGGAGCGCGACCGGCTGCTCCACACCATCTTCCAGATCCCAACCGTGCCCCGGTTCTTCATCGATAAAAACCACAAGGTGGTCTTCTGGGACCGGGCGCTTGAGATCCTCACCGGTTTCAAGAGCGAGGAGATGGTCGGGACAAGTCTGCACTGGAAGGCGTTTTTTGACAAGGAAATGCCGTGCCTGGTTGACCTTCTGGTTGATGGCGACACCGGACAGATCAAAACTGCATTCAACGGCACCTGCAGGCGTATCCCCTCAAATGACAGCGGGTACGAGTGCACGAGCTTCTTTCCCCACATTGGTCCTTTAGGAAAATGGCTGCATGTCACGGCAACCCTCATCCGCGACTCGACCGGGTCGGTCACCGGCGCCATGGAGACGGTCGAGGACGTTACCCGGAAGAAACAGAAGGATTTTATCGTCGAGGAATAATCGGCAC
>DUHF01000082.1:25356-29503 GCA_013331015.1 Methanoregula sp. | reverse complement strand
TCTATCGACACCGCCCAAAACCCCATACGTGCCTGCAAAGATACCGCCATTACAGGCATCGTCCCCAACCGCGATAACGAATTTGGGCGATGGCATGGCATCATAGGTCTTCTTTGCCGCGATCGCCATGTTGTGAGTGACCGCTCCCGTGACCAGCAGCAGATCCGCATGCCGGGGCGATGCAACAAACGTGATGCCGAACCGCTCGACATCATAATAGGGATTGCTGAGGTTGTTTATCTCGATCTCGGCGGCATTGTCGCTACCGGTATCCAGCTCGCGGATGGCAAGGCTCCGGCCAAAGACCGCGTCGATCTCCGCTTTGATTGCATGACCTGTCCGCTCGACTTCCTCATCGCGGACCGGCTCTTCTTCGGTCACTTTTTTCTTGAAGAAACAGGAGAGTGCGTTTACCATCATTCACCTCTATAAGTCCGTCCCCGCGTAGGAGAGGTTCATGCTCTTGTTGATGACCGGAAAGTCCGGCGGGATATTGTCCTGCACGGCATGCTCGATTGCCTGCCAGTTGCAGAAGGATGCTGTCCTGAACTTGCAGCGTTCGACCTTCTTATCCTTGATCCAGAGCCAGCAGAGGTTCTCTCCGCGCGCAGATTCCACCAGGGCGAGGCTGTACCCGTCCCGTGCAGAGAAATCCGCAAGAACCGGCCCCTGCGGCATCTCGTTAAGCATCCGTCCGATGAGATCCAGGGAGTCCATGATCTCCGCTGCTTTTACCGTGAACCGTGCAAGGACATCGCCGTCATGAAGAGATCTTACCGCGGGGGTATACCGCCCGTACACCCCGTACGGGTGCAGAACGCGCGTATCCTCCGTGCCGCCACTTGCCCGGGCTACCGGGCCTGAAAGGGCGAGCGGGAGGATGAGCGACCGGTTGACAATCCCGGTAGTTGCAAAGCGGTCGATGACCGAGGTTGTGGAAAGGACAATCTTGAGACCAACCTGGAACCGGCTCTTCATGCGGGCAATGAACGCTGCAAGATCCACAAGATTTGCTTCCGGCACGTCACGGAAAACCCCGCCGGGACAGATCATGCCCCGCAGGAACCGGGAACCCGTAAAATGAGCACTTTTCCGCATCATATCCTCGCGCAGGACAAAGAACTGGTTTGCCCCGAGCGGGAAGCCGACGTCGACGAGCATCCCCCCTTCATCACCCAGATGAGAGACGATCCGCTCCATCTCGAGAAGAATTGTCCGGAGATACCATGCCCGTTCCGGCACCGCAACTCCTGCTATCTGCTCGGCAGCCATGCAGAACACGGTTGCGTTTGCCACCGACTCGTCACCGCTCACCGCCTCGGCGACCGGCAGGCATGCTGCCGGCGCTTTGCCTTCCATGAGTTTCTCAATCCCCCGGTGCTTGTAGAACATCCTGAGTTCGAGATTGAAGATCTTCTCACCGATAACGCTGAACCGGAAATGGCCGGGCTCGATGATCCCTGCATGCACCGGGCCAACGGGAACCTGGTAAACGCCCACACCGTCAACTTTCCTGAAAGGATACTCATCGGCAGGGCTGATCCCGGGGCGGGGGGTGATCGGCGCGTTGACAAAGGATTTTTCGAGCGGGTGGAAATTCTCCGGGTAGGTTTCATGGAGGAAGAGCCGACGGGTATCGAACGCATCGTCAAACTCTATACCAAACCCGTCCCGGCTCTCCCGCTCGAACCACGTGGCAGACGGGAAGATGCGGGCGATTGAGGGCAGATTGCCGCTGCCTTCAGGGATAAGGACGAGAAGAAGATCCTGCTTCTCAAAAACATACAGGACGCTTTTGCCCGGATTGTTCTCAAACGCTTCTACGCCAAAAAGCCCGATCAGGGCAAACTGGCCGGCGGCAAGCTGGGCAACAGCACGGGAAAAGTCCGCCTTGTTAATACGGAGATTGACCTCGCCACCGGTCCCCAGGGTGACCCGGCGCACCAAAACATCGGGGCCCAGAATGTCGATAATCCGGCCGATTGTGGTATCCTTGGGGGGGATCATGCGAACCTCAACTCCGTTATGATACTGGTGATGAATGAGACCTCTCCCCGGGTAAAAATGATACCCATGATGAGGAGGAGGACGAGCAGGACAATGACCGGCACCTGCATGCTTGCCGGAGTTTTGTAAGGGACAAGTTCCGCGTCCCGGCCGGGATCGGACCGCTTCGAGAACATCGTGATGACAAAGTACCCAAGGGCAACCGTTGCAATGAAGAGGAGCACAAGCACGACGGCAAGGACAAGCGGCGAGACCGTCCCGACCTGGAGCATGAGGAAGAACTTGGAGATGAAGATGGGAAACGGCGGCATCCCGATGATGGCAATCCCGCCAATGATAACTCCCCATGCGGCAAGCGGCTGGAAAGTAAAAACATCCCGGATATCATCCACCGCCTCGCTCGAGAGCGGGCTCTTGTACTGGCGGTGGAGGATCCCGGCCGAGAAGAAGAGGGAAGCTTTGGTTAAGGAGTGGGCCATGATGTGGAAGAGCACAAAGAAGAGGGCAACCGGGGTTGCGACCGCGAGCCCCACGAGCAGGATCCCCATATTCTCGATACTGGAGAACGCAATGAGTTTTTTTAAATTCCTCTCCGGAATCATCGAGAACGCAGCGATACCAATCGTCAGGACCCCGAATAATGCGAGGATGAACGAGGCCGTTGTTCCTGAATCGGTCTGGTGGACGAGGGCATACGCACGGATGATCCCGTAGATTCCCACGTTTAAGAGTACGCCCGAGAGGACCGCGCTGACCGCTGACGGGGCCTTGGCATGAGCTTCAGGGAGCCAGGTGTGGAACGGGAAGATACCTGACTTTGCGGCAAACCCGATGAAGACCAGCACGAACGCTGCCGTTGCCATGAATGGCGGGAACGCATGGGCGGTTGCAAGGAGTTCGGTCCAGTTCAGCGTGCCGGTCCCCGTGACCGCACGGGCGGTCTCAAAGAAGAAGATGAAGCCGATGAACGAGAAGAGCATCGAGGTCGAGGCGATGAAGATGTACTTGATCGCGGCATCGATATTCTCCCGTGCCGCAAGGATCGCGACCAGGAGTGCCGAGATCACCGTGGTAAGTTCAGCAAAGATCCAGAAGAGGGCAAGGTTGTCGGAAAAGAACGAAAAGACGATGGCAGTAAGGAGTGCAGCCCACGCGATATAGAAGAGGCGCAGACCTCCCTTCTCGAGTTCACCACTGGTGAGCAGCCCCTCGACATAGCCCCGGGCGTAGAGGGCCGCGAAGGTGAAGATTGTCGTGCTGATGAGAACCTCGAAGAGCCCGAGGTGGTCGATGAAGAAGTACGGGCTGCCGATTTGGAGCACGGATACCGGCACCTGGCCGGTAAAGAGAATACCGAGCGCAAGGAACGCAAACGCAACCGACTGGGCGATGCAGACCGTGTTCATCTGGCGCTGGTTCCTGCTGATAAGAACCCCTGCCATGGTCAGGGCAGCCACGGCAAAGAAGAGGAGGATTATCATCGGACTTCCTCCGTGTCTTCCCAGAGGTGGAAGCGGTGCAGGCGCTTGTGGTAATCCTCAAGCGTTGAGTCGAGACCGACCGTCAGGATGGTGGTGAGCAGCACGAGGATGATGAGGTCGATCACGATCAAAAACTCGATGATGAACGGCAGTTCGGTGACAAAGAGACCAAAGAGTAAGACCCCGTTCTCCATCGAGAGGAAGCCCAGAACCTTGGTGAGCGCCCGTTTCCGTGAGAAGGTCACCATCATGCCCATGAGCATCAGCGAGATCCCGAGCACCGCACCAAAGAAGAAGAGGCTCTCCCGTTCAGCAGCACCTTCCATGACCCGCGAGAGCGCGATATAGACGAGCAGCATCAGCCCCATGGAGAGGAGGAGCGAACTCGTGGGACTCAGGAAATGGAACTGGATGTCCCGCTTGATACGGATCTTCTCCTGGATGGTGGCGATGAAGTAGGGGATGATGAGCACCTTGCTTGCGAACGTGACGGCAGCGATGGCGAGAAGTACCGGTGCCCCTTCGATGAGGTAGAGGAGGATGGCGATGATGACGAGGGTGAATGACTGGAGGGAGTAGACCGAGACGAGGGAGATTAAGTTCCTTGCCGTGATGATGTATGCGGCAGTAATGATGATACAGACGAAGAAGACCTTGAC
>DUHF01000082.1:16456-25315 GCA_013331015.1 Methanoregula sp. | reverse complement strand
GAGAAGAAGAACGCCATGGCAAAGAGGCTCGGGACCCGGAAGAGCCGTTTCTTGGCCATCGAGGACTCGAACAAGCCGATGATGACGGCAAGTACGGAGCCTTTGAGGACGAACAGGACTGCTCCCAGCAGGATTCCGGCAGCGGTCAGGGTGAGGACGAGGCCGGCCGGGACGATGAGGTTGATGAGGAGCGCCATCAGGATAGTGAGTTTGACCGCAGCAGAGAGTTCCATGAGAGCCAGGTTCTTTCCCGACAGCTCAAGGAGCATGCCCTCGTGAACCATCGTCAGTTCCAGGTGGGTTTCGGGGTTATCAACCGGGATACGGGAGGTCTCGACAACAAGGATGATGAAGAGGGAGATGCCGATGAGGATGAGTGTCGGGGTGGCAAGGGTGCTGGTGGCAAGAGAACCGGCAAACATGGTAAAGATATTTAAGGATTTGAAGACGACCGCAAGGGCTGCAAAGACGATGATGGTCGTGGGCTCGATGATGGCTGCAAAGCTCATCTCCCGGGAGCTGCCCATGCCGCCAAAGGAACTGCCGGCATCGAGACCGGCAAGCGCCATGAAGAACCGGGCTAGGGCAAGGAGGTACAAAAAGAGGATGATGTTCCCGATACCCCCGACCGGCTCCGGCACAAAGATGAGCGGGACAAAGAGCGCTGCCACGAGTATCGCTGCCATGTTCACAAGCGGGACTGCCCGCATGACCCACGAGGAGCTGGGGGAGTAAATGACCTCTTTTTTTACCAGTTTTACGAGGACGAAGTACTGCTGGAAAAGCGGCGGGCCCTGCCTTCCCTGCGTCCAGGCCTTGACTTTCTTAATCACGCCGGAGAAGAGCGGGGCTGCAAGGAGAACAAACGCGGTGTTGAGGAGGATGTAGAGGATGAAATCACTATTCATGCAGACCACCCCAGAAAGACGAGCAGGGCAATGACCGTGATGAAGACATAGAGAATGTACGTGTCGAGGCATCCGTTCTGGAACTGTGCAATGGTTGTTGCAATCGTTGAAAATTTCCGCGCAACCGGGAGGTAGAGGTACTCCTCAAAGACCCTGAGGAGCCTTATATCGGCAGTTCCGGAGCGGAAGATGGCGTTGTGGTCATCGAAGAACTGCCGCTCGTTTTTGATCCGGGTGTGGTAGAGCGGCGAGAAGATGATCTCGAGCGGCTGGGAGAACCCATGACCGGTATATTCGCCCCCGGCCTCCTGGAAGTGCATACCGCAGCCCCAGGTCTCGCTTATCCGAAAAGCCCGGGGCGAGATGAAGAAGAGGACGGCGTACGTGAGCACCAGCATCATGAGGAGGAGGAGCCCGACAAGGAACAGGTCCGGCAGGGGAACGGAGAACCCGGCAAGGGTTATCACCTGCAGGGCAAAGATTCCGAGCACCACGCAGGCTGCAGCAAGGATGCCCGGGCCAAGCAGCATGAGCGGAGGCACCTCGCGGGCTTCTTCGCCCTTTTGCGAACGCGGCATCCCGAGAAAGACCGAGCCGAATGCCTTGACAAAGCAGGCTGCCGAGAGGGCGCTTGTCAGGGCAAAGAGGGCAAGGCAGAGGAAGAGGAAGACCTTGAGGAGCGGGTCGACAACGGTCACAGAGGTGAAGAACGCGATGAAGATCAACAGTTCGCTTGCAAATCCGTTCAGGGGGGGAAGGGCGGCAATCGCAAGGGAGCCGGTGCAGAAGAGGGCGCCGGTCACCGGCATACCGTGGACGAGGCCGCCCATATGCTCGATGTTCCGGGTGTGCGTGGCATGGACAACGGATCCGGCGGTTAAGAAGAGGAGGCTCTTGAAGAGGGCATGGTTGAGGGAGTGGAAGAGGGCGCCGAGCAGCGCGAGGGTGGCAAGGTCGGGCAGGCCGGAGGTTCCAAGCACCACGAACAGGCCGATACCCATGAAGATGATCCCGATATTCTCGATGCTTGAGTACGCGAGCATGGCTTTGAGGTCATGTTCCTTGAAGGCATAGATGACCCCGAGGACCGCAGACGCACTCCCGAAGATGAGGATGAGGACGCCCCACCAGAGTTCCGGGGAAAATACATCAAGGATGAACCTGATGAGCCCATAGACCGCCACCTTGAGCATGACTGCCGACATCAGGGCGGAGATGGGCGAGGGGCTGGCCGGGTGGGCATACGGGAGCCACTTGTGGAACGGGATGATGCCACTCTTGATGGCAAAGCCGCAAAACAGGCAGACAAAAGCGCAGGTGGCAGGGAGCGAAGGGGTGCCGGCCAGCCGTTCCAGCGCAAACGAGCCGCTCTCGAACCAGAGGAGGAGGATCCCCAGCATCACAAAGAGGGCCGAGAGGTGGGTCATCACAAAGTAGAAGAGACCGGCCCGGGGGGTTGCCGGCCGATCGTACTCGTACATTACGAGAAGGAAGGAGGCGGCGGCCATGAGTTCCCAGAAGAGGAAGAACGAGAAGGTGTCGGCGGCAGTAACAACGAGCACCATGGCAAGGACAAAGAGGTTTGTACAGCCGCAAAGGAGGTTGCGGCGCATGCCGCCATCCAGGTGTTCAGAATATTCGAGGGAATAGAGCGCAACACAGAATGAGACGACCGCGATGAGGAGCAGGAAGAATGCCGCGAGCCGGTCGATGACAAGCCCGATGGAGAAGAGACCGGCCGGGGCATACGCGGGAAGCAGGATGGTGCCGCTGCCAAGAAGGACCGGAAGCGAAAGGACTGCCAGAAAGACCGCGGCAAGGATCGTGCAGCCGTACGAGAACGTCCGCAGGAGTCTGCGATCCGCACGAATCACGATGGGGACGATGGACCCGGCAAGGAGGATGAGGAGTGCTGCAAAAAAAAGGCTGGCGATCATGCCGTCACGCCCCCTTCAGGATCCGGAGAAGCAAATCCCGGCTCCCGGCGCATCGGGCAGACCTTGATGCTGGCAAGGTCTCCCATGACAAAGTCGAACCGGTCGCGGATGGAGCGCGGGAGTTCGGTCTCGGGGATGAGCCGGAACCCCATGCTCCCGTAGAAGTCCACAAGCTCGGTTTTGGAGTGCATGTACAGGGTCTCGCTCCGGCCGCACTCCTCGATCAAGAGCTGCATGACCGACCGGGCATACCCTTTGAGCCGGTACTCGTCAAGGACATACACGGCATCCACCTCAAGGCCATCCGGATGCCGGGAGCAGCGGGCAACCCCGATGAGCCGGGTTCCGGCAAAAGCGGCAAAGAGCCGGTCGTTCTTCCGGTCGGCCTTCTGCTGGTGGTAGTGGATCCAGAGTTCCCGCTCGGCCCGCACCATCTCGGCAAGGGTGAGTTCCCGCACCGTAACCGGCCCGGGGATGTGTGCCTGAACGGCAACGGATGGGCCAAGTACGAGGCTTCGGGTGATCCGGTCGATGAAGTGCGGCCGGAAAGCGACAAAACCCCCGCTCTCCTCTCCGGCGAGCTGGTAGAGGGTGAGCAGGGTCTGGTCCTCATTGCGGGACACGACTTCGGGATGTTGTGCAGCGGGCGGCACCTATATCCTCCAGAAAAGAACGGGGCCGGGCTGAGTATGGGGCTGGGTGATTGTTCGCATTGCGATCATCGCGGGATATATTCTTTATAAAACAATCTATAGCGATTATCACTGCTCCCAGATAAACCTGTAGGGTGAATTCGTGAAATCAGGCCCGGATTTCCGACCCGGAAACGGTCAGCATCACGCACCGGAAACTGAGGCAACCGATAAAAGACCCATTCCCGCGGCAGATTTTGAAAAAAACCGGTAATTTTTACCGATTTGGGGCGCCTGCGCGTTCTGCACCCCGGTCTCAATCCGAAAGCTTCTTTCATCCCCGTTTCCAGTATCAGTAGTAAGCATAGGCCGGCGCCCGTCGGGTTATGTACACTGTCAGAGGTGTGTAGCATTGATTGACAAGCTCTTACTAGGGAACCTTATGTTCCGGGAGACCGATTTCACTCCCAACATCGACTATTACCAGGAACTGACCGGAAGCCAGCACCCGGAGACACTCTGGATCGGCTGCTCGGACTCGCGGCTCCAGACCGGCCACATCACGCAGGCCAAAGCCGGCGAACTCTTCATCCAGCGGAACATCGGAAACATCGTGCCAATCCATGACTGGAACTTTGCAACCGTGCTGGAATATGCGGTACTGCACCTGAAGGTAAAAGACGTGGTCATCTGCGGCCACTCGAACTGCGGGGCGATCCGTGCCCTTGACAAGGAGAGCACGGATTCCTACATCCCGCTCTGGCTCAACAATGCCCGCGAGGCAAAGGAGCGGGTGGATTCCGCGATACAGCCACCGACAACGCCCCTTGAGAAGGAGAACCGTTACCGCCAGATCGAGCAGGAGAACGTCCGGCTCCAGATCGAGCACCTGCACACCTACCCGCTCCTGAAAAAGGCTGTTGACGAGAAGAGGGTAGAAGTGCACGGGCTCTACTATGATCTTGCAAACGGGCTGTTGAGCCGGGTGAAGTAGGCACCCATTTTTTTTATTTGCCCGATCCGAAAGGTTCTTTCCCCCGTCATTCCAGTATTTATGGATACATAACCGTCCAGCGCGGAAAGGTATGGCATCAGGCTGGCAGACCATGCTGAAACGACTCCTTGAAGGCAACCATACGTTCAGGACCACCGAATTTGCCGGAAACAGAGATCATTACACGACCATTGCAGGGGGCCAGAAACCCGAAGCACTCTTCATCTGCTGCGCGGATTCCCGGATCGAGCCCGGGAAGATTACGCAGACAAAGGCCGGCGAGTTGTTCGTTTTGCGAAACGTGGGTAACATCATCCCGCCGGGCGATTTTGGGATTGCTGCCCTGCTTGAATTTGCAATCCCGCAGCTGAAGATCCCCACAATTATCCTTTGCGGCCATTCGGGCTGCGCCTCGATACGGGCATTGGACTGGAAGCCGACCGATGAGCCGGTCTCCCGCTGGCTCGATAATGCCCGCGAGGCAAAGGAGCGGGTGGATGCACGGATCCCCCTGCCCCAGACCGAAAACGAGAAAAACGCCCGCTACCGGCAGATCGAACTTGAAAATGTCCGGCTCCAGATCGAGCACCTGCTTACCTATCCGCTGTTAAAAAAGGCTGTTGATGCGAGGAGAGTTGAAGTCTATGGGCTCTACTATGACCTGGGCAGTGGCGAACTGACCCGGGTAACGTAAGGCACCGTGATGTTCTTTACGCCAGAGGGATTCGTGATCCGGGTGAGTGATTGCACAACCCTTATCCACCCCACTGTTCAATATTCAGGTATGGGTTATATCAACCGGTGGTGGGGCATCGTGCTCCTTTTTGCACTCCTCACCCTTGCGGCACCCGTATCGGCCGCCACCGGCACAATTCAGGTAAACGTCCACCCGGGCGGCGGGACGATCTGCCTTGGTACCACCTGCAGGGATTGCCCGGTCATGACCGAAGGGCCCGCAAGCGTGACGTTCGAGAACATGGAAGCGGGCCAGTACCATATGCTCAACGTCTTCGGAACCCCGGGGTATGAGCCGTGGCTTGGGCAGATCTACCTCAACCCCTCCGGAACCGCCCTCACCCGCGACATTTACCTCAAAGCCCTTCCCCCAAAACCGCCCGAGACGGCGAACGTCCAGCTCTCTATCAGGCCAGACGGGGGCAGGGCGTGTATCAACCGCATGTGCGAGTTGAGTTCCGGGGATGGCACGGGGAGCTGGAGTGTGCAGTTCACCGACATCGCCGCCAACACGAACCACACGGTCACGATCGCAAGGGAAGGCAACGCGACCTGGACAACTAAAGTCCGGCTCCTGCCCGGCCAGACCAGCACGATGTCCGTTGTACTGGAGCCGCTTCCCCCGGTTGAGTCCCCGCCACCCACCCCGGTTCCGGTAACAACTCCGGTACCGGAACCCACCCGTGCAGGTCTCCCGGCATGGCTTGCATTCCTTGCTTTTGGTGCCTGCTGCACGGTCTGGGTGCTGAAAGGACGACGGCAGGGATAATTTTTCCTTCTCCGTGCCTGCGAAAGAGCAGGGATCGGGTTTTCCTTTTTTTAGAATTGTGCATGAACGAGAGTTCACAGCCGATGATTAAAAAAGGGTTCTTCTCCAGATTCAGGATGGAGAAAAAACACGAGGTTTTTGACACGGGTTGTGGAAATTTATTTCCCATAAAACTCTAAAGGGGGGAACGTCACCCATGTTTTCGGGCACATAATTTTGTTACAGGACCATAAACAATTTCTGCTCTCATCATTCGTGCTGGAATTTTTTGTTCTGTCAACCGTGTAATGGGGCCTGCCACCCCCTGTCCCCCGCGTGTGATGATTCCCACCCCCTGATGGGGGTCGGCGCGACGCCTTGCCGGGTCGCGCCTGGGCAAGGAGGGTTTTCGTGATTTCATGAAAAAAATTTCGCTTTTTTCCCCCTCTCAGTACCTTTAGTAAAGTACAATTCTTCATCGACAATCGGAAAAATGTGCTTTGATAAGGTACTTTTAAAAAAAATTGGAGAAGATCTAAAAAAAATGCTCTGAAGAAAACCTGCGATGGGCAATATTGGATTGTGATGAAGCCACGGGCGCTTTTTTAGTCTCGTCGACCCTCGCCTTTGTGGAGCATGCCGTTAATGGGTGACTGAAGATGGATGATTGAAACGGGGGTCAAGGGGGCTTGCCCCCTTGGGGTGCCTCCCCCTCTCTGGGGGAGAGAGGGGGTCACCCTCACAATTCCTCATAAAGACCCTCTGGGAATGATTTCCCATGAAAAATGGCTTCTTCTGGAATAGATGATGGGGGTTGAGACCCCCATACCCCCGGAAATGATGAACCCCGCCGCCCCCGACGGGGCACCCCCGCGGCGGATCAAGACTGTTGGAAAAAATTATTTGCCGATTTTCATACTTCGAGTGTGAACGCCCGTTCATGCTTGTTTCCCATGAAAATCATAAAAAAAAGATGATGGGGGCTGATGCCCCCAAACCCCCGTTTGCGATGAAAGGCCGCCGCCCCGAAGGACGCCCCGCGGCGGCTTCAATGAGCGGTATTCCTGGTACGGTAATCTGCCCCGCCGTACCCCGTGAGGGGCCTTGAGGAGGGGGACCATCCCTTTGTCCAATATTCCTGATTTTCATCATTCGGGTGTGAACTCCCGTTCATGCGTGTTTCTACAGAGCAAAAATATCGAATACTCCATCACTCCGGTATCCTGCAATCGACCCTGATCCGGCTCACCTGCCTGCTTCACCGGCCGTGACCGGGTTCATCCACCGCCTCAGCCGCAACCCGTTGATGCAGAGCGTGATGCCCAGGAGCAGGGTGATATCCCCAAGGACCCAGACCAGCAATCCGATGACACCGGCAGGGCTGACAAAAAGGAGAACTGCCAGGACAAGCGAGACGATGCCTGTCACCATCCGGCTGTAAAATCCTTCAGGCACGGCATGCCGCCCTTTTGCAACGCGGAAGAGCAGCATTGCCGCACTCGCAATCATCCATGCAGCAAGGATACCAAGGATGAGGAGGATCCAGAGGGCCAGGGGCAGGAAGAATGCAAAGATCCCTGCTCCAAGGATACCCATCCCGCGGGAGATATCAATGGCCTGGTATCGCTCCGGTAACCGGGTCCGGAGCGGCCGTACGAGCAGGAAGAGCGCAAGGCAGATGATGGTGAGGGGGATGATCTGCTCAACCAGGCTCCGGAAAAAACTGAACGGATTGCTGATGATGAAGATCCCCACAAGGCATAAGAGGAGCCCGGCAAGTACCTGTTCGTGCCAGATGAACCGCTGGGTTTTTAAGAGATCTGCCGTTCTCCTGATCCCGGTCCGCTTGGTGTCTGCAACAAGCGTCATGAACGTGTCGCTTATCATGAGCAGGAGCGGGGCATCGTCGATGAGGTGGAGCAGCGGGTGAACGGCCGGGTCGTACCGGTCAAGGTGCACCCGCCATTCATCTTCCGTCTCGTGCACATGAAACCGGCCTTTCCGCAAACAGGCAATCGTTCCGGGAGAAGGGACGTTGATTGGGGATTTCTTCCATCCGGTATCAAGCGGTTCGGTGACCGTCTCTTTTGGCACGGCAACCTCCCAGATCCCCCGGTCCAGCGGTTCCAGAAAATCATCCAGTCTCGTCATGACCCCCGCCCCCTGCCCGTTCTCTTCCCGGCCGGCATCACTCTCCAGCAGGTATCGGGGAACGCACGGGAAAAATGTTGTGAACCGGTTGCAAAAGGCAGATGGATGCAGGTATCCAGATCTTAAAGGGTTGAAACTGGCAAACAGCCCTTTGCCAGTTAGTGTGGCACGCACCATAGTGAAGGTTACCGGCCCGGGCTTTTTTTGATCACAAAGTATTTGTTTTTCCATCAGAACAGTAAGGTATCACTCAAGAGGTGTGTGATCGTGGCGAAGGGAACTGAAGGGTTACGTGAAGTGATGTACAAAGTGATCACATGGATGATCGAAGACGGGGAACTGGTTCCCGTGTACGAGGGTGACGAGCTCGTGGATATAATTGTCAAAGTGCCGGTTGATACCAATACCTGATCTTGTCTCACCCGTCATTGTCGATTTTTTTAGTCAAAAAATATGCATATCCCTGAAACCGTTCTGCTTCTTATCTCCACCAAATTCCCGAAAGCATCCTGCGCTCCCCGCCGGGCTTTCGAAGCTTGCCCGGACCGGGCAGAAGGGGATGGTTGCGGGTTCACCCTGCGTCCCCCAGGCAGGAACCCGTGCAGGCCCGGTACGGTAACCGGGCCGGTCTCCTGATCACAGGCAGAATACCCAGAGGTTATTCTGGTTCACCCACCAGAGCATCGCAATGAGCGCAACAATAACGGCGGTGTAATGCACGCGGTGCGGGAGCGTCCAGTACGCAGATCTCCAG
>DUHF01000082.1:14340-16399 GCA_013331015.1 Methanoregula sp. | reverse complement strand
GTTGTCATGTACAGGGTGAGAATTTCCACATCGTTAGAAATCCATGGGACGAGAACAAAGACAAAGACAAGGAGGATCAGTCCTGCCAGACCGGCGATCCACCGTGCGATCCCAGCCGGTTTTGGCACAGATGGATCCGGGATCCGGTTCATGCGACGGAAGAGGGCGAGCAGGGGCCAGAGCAGGACACTTGCAAGGACGAGCCCGGCCACGGTTGTGAGACCGTCCCCAAAGGAGGTCATCGCGTACCACGGCACACGATCATAGACCATGGCCGGGTTGTTCCGGTACATGAAAAAATCATGCGAGCCGTCCGGCGCCGTATGGAAGACGACATCGCCGTCGGCCGGGCGGGTCCCGTCGGCCGGGGAAAATACGCCCGGCTCGACCTCAGCATACGCTACCGGGCCGGAGCTTCCTGAGATGATGAGTGTACCGTCCGCTGAAGCAGTGACTTCCAGGGGGTCCGGCAGGGAGAAGTATTTCTCGAACCCGGCATAGTTGTGCCGGTTTGACCTATACGATCCATCAAACTGCTGCAGCCGGGCGGATGCAGACGGGTCCGGTGCGGGAAGAACCCGTGGTTCGCCCGGGTAGTAGTGGTCCATGAATGAAGTGAAGAGTGCATTGCGCACGCCCCTTCCACCGGCGCTGCTGCCGGAGACAAAGAACCCGGTCTGTTCTTTTGGCAGGAGGAAGAGGAGGGAATGGAACGTGTCCGTGTCGCCGCCGTGGACGATCGCACGCCGGCCATTGTAAAACTGTTCGTAGAACCCGAGGCACATCCCGGTAATGCGGGGATCGTTTGCAAACGCCCGGGCATGCATCAGTTCTGCGGTTTTTGGAGCAAGGATGGTTGTGTTGCCGTATGTCCCGTTCTGCAGGTGGGCAATCATGAATTTTGCCATGTCAGGCGCTGTTGAGGTGATGCTTCCCGCAGGACCGACGACCAGGACGAAGTCATCGGTGGGTTTGTTCTCGCTGTTTGCAAACGAGTACCCCTGGGTAAGTTTCGCTGCAAGATCCGGCGGAAGTTTCTCCCGGATGCTGGTATTTTCCATGGCAAGCGGCGTTAAAATCCGGGACTGCAGGTACTGCTCAAAGGGCATTCCTGAAACGTCCTCGACCACGACCGCCGCAAGGGTGGTACCGTAATTGGAGTACCGGGATACTTTTCCCGGGGGGTTGACACGCGCCGGAATATTCTCTTTGCAATACGTTCGGATAGAGATGAGATCTTCGGGATCCACGCCGGTCATGTGGAGGCTCGAGTCCTCAAACCCGGCCGTGTGGGTCATGAGGTGGCGCATGGTCACCGGCTGCCCCGGGTACGTGTCCGGGATCTTCATGTCTTTTACGTACGTGTTGACGTCTGCATCAAGGTCGATCTTATCCTCTTCAGCCAGTTGCATGACCGACGTCCACGTGAAGAGCTTGGATATCGAGCCGATGCGGAACGTGGTGGTATCTGCATTCACCGGGGTACGGTTCGCGAGACTACGGTACCCGTATCCTTTGGCCACAACCACCCTGCCATCCTTCACCACAACAACCGTGGCCCCGGGTACATTGTAGCGGGCAATGGCTGCCGGCAGGATCTCATCAAGGAACGCCTCCACCTCCGCGGGATCTGACGGGCCGTGAGGAGGGATTGCATCCGCAAAAACCCCGGCCTGACCCTCAGGTGGGCTTTCACTGACCGGCATGTCAGCCCCCCACGCAGGGGGACTTACAAAGATCACAAGAAGAGAAAGAGCGATTCCGAGGAGCAAAACCGGAAACTTCATACTGAAAATTGAGTTCAACAATAATAATGACTATCCTCCCGCACGGGTAAGGCCCCGGCAGGATCCGCCACAGGTTTTTCCCGTCCTCCTCACGCTTCCCGGACCCGGCTCGCGCTGCCGGTGTCCGGCTCGATCACCAGCGTTGTGGCAAACTCGCCCTGCATCTCGGCGATGTGGGAGATGAGAAGGATCTGCGGGAACCGGGACTCCTGCGTGCGGAGGGCGACCAGGAGGTTGTTTCTCCGCTCCTCGTCCTGGCTCCCGAAGATCTC
>DUHF01000082.1:7139-14333 GCA_013331015.1 Methanoregula sp. | reverse complement strand
AGCTCCGCGAGATAGCGGGAGAGGGCGATTCTGAGCGCAACCGCGATATCGTCCTGCTCGCCCCCGCTGAACCGGTCCACGGGGTAGTCGTTGTCGATGTCCCGGACGAGCAGGTTGAAGTCCGCATCAAGGAGTCATCAAACCCGGAGGTCATTTTTTTTTTGACGTATTATGGCTGTAATAAAAAGGATAAATAATTCACCAGTAACGTTCAACTAAAACGTATCGCAGATAGCTGCTGGTAAGCGTGTTTTTCCCATGAAGATCCTTCATACTTCTGACTGGCATCTGGGCAGCTCGCTCTACGGGTATAAGCGGTACGATGAGTTTGAGACATTTTTGAAATGGCTGGCTGGGTTGATACGAAAGGAACAGATCGATGTACTCCTTGTTGCCGGAGATATCTTTGACACAAGTATTCCAAGCAACCGGGCATCGGGACTCTATTATCAATTTCTCAACATGGTCAACGAAATACCCGGTCTTCAGATTATTATTACTGCCGGCAATCATGATTCCCCTTCTCTCATCAATGCGCCACAGCAGCTCCTGAAACAGCTTCACATTCATGTTTTTGGATCGATTCCGGAGAATCCTGAAAACGAGATCGTGGTGATTAATGATGAACGAGGCCAACCGTCACTAATTGTCTGTGCTGTACCATACCTCCGCGACCGGGATATCCGTCTTTCGGAACCGGGTGAAAGTATTGAGGATAAAACCCGGAAACTTGAGAACGGCGTTCAGGATCATTATCAGCAGATTATTGGGATCGCCAAAGCTAAGCGGGACAAACTAGGTGAACATATTCCGATTGTTGCAATGGGTCACCTATTTGTCTCGGGAGGAATGACCGTTGACGGAGATGGGGTCCGCGAACTCTATGTTGGCAATCTTGCACGGATCCGGGCGGAGAACCTGTGTGACGGGATCGATTATTTTGCTCTCGGTCATCTCCATGTCCCCCAAATCGTTTCCGGAAACGAAACTATACGGTACTGTGGATCACCGTTGGCTCTTGGATTCGGGGATGCCTGCCAACAAAAACAAGTCGTGATTGTTGATTTTAAATCCGGGTCTCCAGTGATCCGGACTGAACCGGTACCCAAATTCCGGGATATCCGGACACTACATGGAGATATCAGCACGATTGAGGACGAGATACGGTCTCTCCAGACACTCGACCATCCAATCTGGATTGAAGCGGTTGTTTCCGGGACCCTGCCTCCGTCAACCGTACAGAATCGTCTCCATGATTGTACCGATGGAACCAATGTCCGGATTATTCGGATAAAACCCCGGGAAACGGATGGTATTGTGTTCAATCCAGGAGAGGAAGTTGAATCCCTTAAGGACCTGTCCGAGATAGATGTCTTCCGGTGTTGCCTGGATGCAAAGGAAATTCCCGTGGAAGGTCGTCAGGAACTTGAAGATGCATTCTTAGAAATCCTTCATGAAATGCACGAAGAGGATACATTAGCTGAGTGAGGCTACCCCTATGCGAATTCTCTCTCTTCGTTTTAAAAATCTGAATTCTCTTGCCCGTGAATGGAAGATCGATTTTACCGATCCTCATTATCTTTCATCAGGAATTTTTGCAATTACCGGACCTACCGGAGCGGGAAAGAGTACAATCCTTGATGCGATCTCTCTCGCTCTTTACGGCCGGACGCCCCGGCTTGTGAAGATCTCGAAGAACGATTGCGAGATTATGTCCCGCCAGACCGGCGAATATTTCTCCGAAGTGGAATTTGTCTCTGAGCGGGGGCAGTTCCGTTGTACCTGGAGCCAGAATCGGGCGTATAAAAAACCGGATGGCGAGCTCCAAGGCTCCAAACATGAGATTGTTGATGTAAATACCGGTGAGCCCCTTGAAACAAAACAATCAGCAGTACTGCAGAAAGTCATCGAAGTAACAGGGCTTGATTATAATCAATTTACCCGGTCCATTCTACTTGCGCAAGGAGATTTTGACAGGTTCCTTGATGCGAAAGCAGAGGAACGTGCACCGATTCTTGAAAAGATTACCGGCACAGCTATCTACGGGCAGATCTCGATAAAGGTCCATGAACGGTTTGGACAGGAAAAATCAACGCTTAATGAACTTGTTGAGAGGGCGAATGCAATTGAGATGATCACCCTTCAGGAAGCAGAAGAATTACAGAACACGCTTCATCAGTATGAGCAGGATATTTCCAAGATATTGGCTCACAATAAAACTCAGGAGATTGCAGTTGCGTGGCTGGACACCCTTGCAGCACTTGCAGATGAGATACACAAGTTACAGGAGCAGCAGGAGGAATTTGCGAACCGTAGAGAAAAGGCGAAAGCGGATCTGGAGGTACTTTGTCTTGCACGAAAAGCCCGGGATCTTGAAGGGATCTATTCAGGACTAAAGGCACTACGGGATCAGCAAAAGGACGAAACTGAGGAAAAGAAAAAATGCCAGGAGCAGCTTGCCGGTCTTTGTGTTATTTACACGAATGCACAGGAGACCCGACGGTTGGCACAGAAAAAACTGGAGGCAGCACTCCTGAGCAAGCAACAGGAGGATGAGATAATCCGGCACGTTCGGGAACTTGACACACGGATTCAGGAAACCAGCGGAAACCTGCAGAAACGTAAAGAGGAAAAACACCAGTATGAAGAAGATATCAGGAACTACCGTGATTTCTGCCAGTCCACGGAACCAAAATTACACGATGTGCGGCAGGAACTTGCTAATGTCGACGGATTCCTGGAATCCCATGCCGCTGACAGGAGCCTGATAGAGTCTTTTTCCGGGATCGAATCTGCATTCCAGCATCTCCATTCTACCTCTGAAAAAACTGAGGGAAAGGAAAATGAACTCAGAGAGATGGATAGGACACTTCCCGATGCAGAGCAGAGTGTTCTGTTCAGAAAAAATGAATTGGACACGTTAACTACCAAACTGCAAGATGCAATCGCGGAAGTGGAGAAGGAAAAAAAAGCATATGCGGATATTTCCCAGGGCGAGGACATTACGACATTACGGTCACGTGCTGACAATACCAAAGACCAGTTGAACCGGTTACGTTTGCTCCTTGATCAGCTCTCCCGTATTGAAGCAGATACCTCAGACTGCCAGAGACATGCCGGAATAATAAAAGCAGCTCTTGCGGACCAGATTAAAGAAGAGATGCAGCATGAACAACTGCAAAAAGAAGAAGAGCAGGTTAATAAAATCCTGAACCTTGCCGAAGAAAAACGGTTCCTGGAAGCCAGAGTTAAAAGCCTTGAAAAGGAGCGGGAAATCCTTGCTGACGGGACTCCCTGCCCCCTGTGCGGTTCGACTGATCATCCCTGGTGCAAGAATGCTGCGTTAATCCCGAATGGCACGCAGCAGGAACTTGAAACCTATAAACAAGCACTGGAAGAACTCCGGAAAAATATCCGGCAAAACGACTCAATACTCGCCGGTATAAAAGCCACGGTTCAGACAAGCCGCTCTGCCAGGGATAGTCTCAAAGAAAAAATCGCGACTGCCATGGCAGAATTGCGACATGGATGCGAGGGAGCCGGTCTTATTGTCAGTGAAATTCACATGAGACCGCTAATTGTTGCTGCGCATGATGAATGCGCAGGACGGCTTGAGAAAATACAGGAAACGCTGGGGTATTCAGAAGAGAAAAACCAGCAGATCCGGCTTGCTGAAAAACAGGTGAACCTGGAAACGAATGTACATTCCGAATCACAAAAAGAATATGAGCGGACCCGAAACTACCGTGACAGACTCTTAAGCGACAAGAGTCGTATCATCTCCGAGATTGAGAAGAGCAAAGCAGACTTTAAAAAGCAGGAGTCTGTGATCCTGGACAAACTGCAGGAGTATGAGGGGATCCTTATATTCAGTCCGTATAACCTTACCGAACAGATTCTTCCGAATCTGAGAGAACGCCGCGATGCGTATACGGAAAAACTTGCAGAAAAGCAAGAACGTGAAGCAGCGCAGCAGCGATACACGCAGGACCTGGAAAAGAACCAGGCGCTTCTTGCAAAACATGAAGAGGCTCTCCAAAAGGTTGACAAAATCCTGTCCGGGATTGATGCGGATTTGAATCAACTTACTGCACGGCGCCAGGAGATCTATGGCCAGAAAGATCCAACTGCTGAAGAGGCCCGGCTTTCCGGTCTGGTAAAGGAAGCGGATAATGAACTGTCTGAGGCAAATGAGGCAAAGAACCTGGCCGATAAACAGAAAAGTTCCTGCGATATGAAAATCCAGGATCTTACGGATAAGATCACCAATCGCATCCCAATGCTACTTGAGAAAGAGAAGGAATTTCTTGGCGCCCTTAGTAGATCGGGTTTTTCTCAAGAGAATCAGTTCATTTCCGCAAGGATTTCTCCGGATTCCCTGGCCGGGCTTGAGCAGCTTGAAACCAGCCTGATACGCGAACAGACCGAGATTACTACAAGTCTCCGGGATAAAACGATAAAACTCTCAACCGAACAGGAGCGTGCCCTGACCGCATCGAACCGTGAGGATCTTCTGATCGATATTGAAAATGGAAAGAGCAGGGAAGAAGGACTCCGGACCGATATAGGGCGTATCAGGGAAAAACTGGACCACTACGAGTCAAAGAAAGCAAAATCCCTCGCTCTTGCAGAAGAGATTACCCGTCATAAAAAAGAGTTCGAAAAATGGGAGAAACTCCACGATCTCATCGGCTCTGCAGATGGGAAAAAGTTCAGGGTTTTTGCCCAGGGACTGACTTTTGAGAATCTTGTGGTGCAGGCCAACCGGCATCTCCGGTCCATGAGCAATCGTTACCTTCTCGTCCGGAATATGGAATCACAACTCGATCTGGATATAATGGACAATTACCAGGCAGGAGAGATCCGTTCGACAAAGAACCTTTCCGGTGGGGAGAGGTTCCTTGTGAGTCTGGCGCTTGCGCTTGGTCTTTCCGGGATGGCAAGCGACAATGTCAGGATCGATTCTTTGTTTCTTGATGAAGGTTTCGGAACGCTTGATGAAGATACTCTTGAAACTGCACTTGAAGCACTCTCATCGCTCCAGCGGGAGGGAAAGATCATTGGGGTTATCTCTCACGTTTCTGCCTTGAAGGAGAGGATCACGGTACAAATACAGGTTGAACCGATAGGGAACGGGAGAAGCCGCCTCTTTGGCCCGGGATGTTCCGGCCCAAGTTAAAAAAAATCAGGACTTACATACTTAACATTCAGATAGTGCTTATTTACCGGTACATACATGCCCAATCACCAGGTTACGTTCGGACTCCCCGGGGAAAAACTGGATTTGGTTATTGCCAGTTTTGTTGCAGCTGCAAAGGAAGATCCATTCTCAAGCTGGCTTCTGCTTCCCACTCAGAGGCTCGTCCTTCATGTCACCGATTTTCTGACAACGAAAAAAATCCCTTTCATCTCTTCCCGGATCTGTTCTCTTGATGGATTCTGCAAAATCCTGTTCGAAGAGAACCGGACAACCGGGCGATTCCTGTCAAAAAGCGAATCAAAGCTGCTGCTCACGCAGGTTCTTGCAGAACATGCCAAAGAAGTTCCGCTTTTCATGTCACGCGATCACCCGTCATCTGGCACGATCGATGATCTCATGACCTTCATGAACGTCACGCTGACCCGGAAGGTTGCGTTCCCTGAGTGCCTTCTTGATCTTGAGAGCGAGAAGAGCCGGCAGCTTGACGCGATCATCACGGAATACCGGAACCGGTTGAGAGAACTGGATCTGGTGGATGGCGATACGATCCTTGAATGGGCCATCGATCACCTGAACCGTTCCGGATCATCACCGCTTGGCAGTGTCTTCATCTACGGTTTCCACGAACCCCTGCCGCTTGCAAAGGATCTTTTCGAGGCAGTACGGGATCATGCAGGAAAAGTTCACATCTTTGTTCCCGATGGTATCGATCCGAACATTTTCCGGAGCCGGATTGCGGCGGGAAGCAAGCCCGCATTTGATGAGTCATCCATGCAGTCAGGAATCACCGGTCTATTTTCAGAAACCAGTACGCTTGAAGCCGGGGATCTTTTCCGGGTCCAGACATTCCCCACGCGTTATACGGAAATTTACCATATCGCAGCAGAGATCAGCCAACTAAATTCCCGGGGGATTCCACTCTCGGATATCGCAGTAGTTTTTCCGGATCTTCGCGGGGAACTCGGGCTCATTGAAGAGGTCTTTTCTGATTTTGGGATCCCCTGGAATGCAGCAGTCGGTCACCGCCTCTCACAGGCACCACTGGTCCAGTTCCTTATCGGGATCGTAAGCCTTGCCGCGGGCGGGTATTCGCGTGAAGACGTTGTCCGGTGTATCAAAAGCCCGTACTTCCGGAAAGGACCGGTGCCTGGCGGATCATCCCGACTGGATGCCGCGGAAGTTGATCTCGTTTCCCGGTATGCCGGCATAGACGGGCCTCACCCGGACTGGATAAAACGGTTGAACTGGCTCCATGAGCAATTCCAAAACCCACAAAAAGCAAAGAACTTCTGGGGGATCTCGATCCATTCCGTTGAACGGGTCCGGGAAGGAATGGGGATCCTACTCAACAGTCTCGATCTCCTTTCCCGAAAGAAACGACTCCGGGATCAGGTCGATGGACTTAAAGAATTCCTGAACCTGTGGAATCTCCCGTACCTGTTCGGTGCACCGGATGAGAGCCATAAGGCACAGGAGATCCGGATCAATAAAAAATTTCAATCCCATCTTGAAAATCTTGCCCGGATCGCGTGGATGCCGGCAGAGAATCCCATAACGGTGCAGGATTTTTTCCGTCTTATCTCCTCGATTGGAGATGAGCCGGATAATTCCAGCCGGCAGGATGCCGATGGTGTTGCCGTACTCGGGTTCCGGGAATGCCCGCACATGAAGTATCCGGTGGTCTTTATCGGGGGGCTCGTAGAGGGGGTCTTTCCCAGCCTGACAACCCGCCTCCCCTTCACCAACTCTTTGGAGAACGCCCGGATGGGAACCCGTACTCTTTCCGAGATCCTCCGGGAAGAGCAATACTATTTCATTGCAGCACTGCTCTGTGCGCAACAGGCGTTATACGTAAGCGCCCCGCTTGCCGATGGGGAGAAGCCCCTCCTGACCTCAGCATTTTTCGAACGGGTCCGGATGAGGGCTGGCGAATGTCCATGGCCGACGTTTACAGAAAATCCGGTAACCTCCAAAAGGACTGCGGCGGTTGATGC